>CATJNN010000001.1 GCA_949742185.1 uncultured Clostridia bacterium
GTTGTTACAACCTCCTCGATAATACGACGCGGCGTTGACGCTCCAGCCGTAATACCTATCTTTTTATTTTTTAAATTTATACTTCTGGGAATGTCCCTAAAAGTTTCTATATGATACGTTTGCGAACAATTCAACTTTGATATTTCAAAAAGCTTTTTTGTATTAGAGCTTTCATGTCCGCCGACAACAAACATAACGTCACATTTTTGTGAAATCTGCTCAGCCTCTGTTTGCCTATCTCTCGTAGCATTACATATTGTATCAAATATTAGGGTACTTTGGCAAGTTTTTTTTATATTTTGTACTATTTGCACAAAATTTTTTCTATTTATTGTTGTTTGTGCTACAACACATACATCCTTTTCTGAAAACTCCTGCGGAATTTCATACTCGAAGGAATCAATAATATATGCATTACTTCCGCACCAGCCGTTTATACCTTTAACTTCAGGATGTGTCTTATCACCGACTATAATTATCTTATAACCTTTTTTATAATATTCATTAACAATTTTATGTATTTTATTCACAAATGGACAGGTTAAATCAATATAAGATACATTTTTTTTGTTCAGCAAATCTTTAATATCTTTACTAACTCCATGTGTACGAAGCGCAAGCGTTACTCCTTCCGGCACATCATTAATCTCGCGATACACTTTTACTCCACGCGACTTCAAATCATCGACAACCTGAGTATTATGTATAAGCTCTCCGAACGTGGCTATTTGCGCCCCGCTCTCTATCTGTCTGTAAACCTCGTCTACCGCGCGCTTCACTCCATAACAGAATCCTGCTGTTTTTGCAATTTTAATCGACATATCTCCTCCGTTTAAGGCTCCAGTGAACGTATAGATTTCAAAACACAATTACTAAGATTCTGAAGCTCCTGCATGGTCAGCTTTTTATCATAATAATCTTTAAACGTAATCGGTTTGCCTATAGTAACTGTAATCTTATTCATCCACTTGTATTTTCCGGAAATATTTACAGGAATCACCGGTACTTTAGCGGCA
>CATJNN010000002.1 GCA_949742185.1 uncultured Clostridia bacterium
ACGCGCATGGAAACACAGATGAAGCATATGGAACAACAACCAAGCGTTATATTTATGACGCATATGGAAATCAGATAAATGAAAATGAAAATGACGATAACCCATATCGCTATTGCGGAGAAAACTATGATGAAGAGACAGGTTTATATTATCTTAGAGCAAGATACTATGACCCAAGCATAGGACGCTTCCTCAGCGAAGACCCCGCGCAGGACGGTGTGAACTGGTATGTGTATTGCGAAAATAATCCAGTGATGCGAGTGGATCCCTTTGGCGAAGATAGTTATATTTTCTACACTACGGGAGAAGGTTCTGATTTTTCAGAACAAGCTAATTGGCAAAAAGCTCTTTTGGAAAGTCAAGGAGAAAGAGTTATTATGCGTGAGGTAAATACTCCGGATAAGTTCATATATGAGTGGAATATTATGGGATATGATTACGAAATAGGAAAAAGTGTTGATGTGAATAAGGTAATTATTTATTCACATGGCAATGACCGCACTTTGATTTTGTTAGATGGTTCTTCTACACAAGCACTCAGTATTGATGGAAAGAATTCTAGCGGTGGTAATATAGGAAATTTATCTACATTAAAATATAAAAATGTTAATGAACTTATTATTATGGCATGTAATGCGGGAAATATAGATCCTTATAATGCAGGAAACAAAAATGTTGCTAGTGTTATGTCTACATTAATAAGTGGAGTGACATATGCTTATGATGGTAATGTGTCTTTTGGTAAATCTATGTGGAATATAACAGGGAAGGACATAGGAAAGTCTTCTAGATTAGCTACTACTCAATATGGATTTAATAAAATTACGAAATATTATGGAAAAAGTGGAAGAAAACCTAAGGGGAAATTAACATATTATCAAGGAGAATATAAACCATATGGCTATTATCCCAACACAACTATTAGTGCTGGTTGAGTATGGAGGAATAAGGTTATGCGAAAAAAAATTATATGCTTGATTGTGTTAGTTGTTGTAATTATTATTTTAATTAAGTTTATCTA
>CATJNN010000003.1 GCA_949742185.1 uncultured Clostridia bacterium
CGTGACTGAAAAATATAAAAAACCGGAGGGAAAATAATGGATTGCCTGTTTTGTAAAATTATAAACGGAGAAATTCCGTCGACAAAGGTGTATGAGGACGATATGATTTTAGCTTTCCGCGATATAGACCCACAGGCTCCCGAGCATGTAATTATAATACCTAAAAATCATATATCCTCGGCAAATGAAATTAATACGGAAAACAGCAAATATATCTCTCATATATTTGAAAAAATTCCATATATAGCGGCGATGCTTAATATTGACGAACATGGCTACCGCATTGTGAACAACTGCGGAAAAAACGGCGGACAAACCGTACCGCATATGCATTTTCATCTTATGGGCGGCCGCGGGTTTGCGTGGCCCGCAGGCTGATTAGACACAGACTGATTTATCAGCATGAAAATTTTATCAAAATTGCTTGACATATTAGTATAAAATGGGGTATAATAATACCAATGTGCTGGTGCGGATTACCCTATCTGCCCGCGCATACTTTATCAAAACACCATTTACATGACTTGCCGGAGGGAGGGGAAATAAAGTGTCTGAAATCAGAGTAAAGGATAATGAATCATTAGATAGCGCACTTCGTAGATTTAAACGCCAATGTGCAAAGTCAGGTGTTATGTCAGAAATCAGAAAACGTGAGCATTACGAGAAGCCGAGCGTGAAGCGCAAAAAGAAATCAGAAGCGGCTCGTAAAAGAAAGTTTTAACAGGTGATATAATATGTCGCTCAAACAGCAGCTTGCCGATGATTTAAAATCGGCTATGAAAAATAAAGACCTTTTGCGCAAAAATGTCGTGCAGATGATACGCGCGGGAGTTTTGCAGGTGGAAAAGGATAAACAGATAACTCTTGATGACGACGGCGTGCTTGAAGTAATAGCAAAACAACTAAAACAACGCCGTAATTCGCTCCCCGACTATGAAAAAAGCGGCCGCGAAGATTTAATCGCAGAGTTAAAAGCTGAAATGGATGTTTTGACAGAGTATTTGCCCCAGCCTCTTTCAGA
>CATJNN010000004.1 GCA_949742185.1 uncultured Clostridia bacterium
ACTGCATGCGTTGTGAAACAACAGTAAAAATAGTTTGGGGCACGATGCCCGGAATTATTTTTGTTAACGACATTTTTGAATAATATATCTTATGCTTGATAACCGTTTGGATTCATTTTCTGCCAGCGCCAGTTGTCCTCGCACATTTCATCTATGCCGCGTTCTGCAACCCAGTCCAGTTCATTGCGGGCTTTTGCAGGGTCTGCGTAACATTCTGCAATATCGCCTGCGCGTGGCGGCGCAATTTTATAATTAATTTTCTTGCCGCACGCTTTTTCAAAAGCGTGTACTATTTCAAGCACCGAGTAGCCGTTGCCTGTGCCGAGGTTGTATATATGCACTCCGGGAACGCCGAGCTTTTTATCAAGCGTTTTAACGTGACCTACGGCAAGGTCCACAACATGAATATAATCGCGTACGCCCGTACCGTCTTTGGTAGGATAGCCGTCTCCGAATACGCTCAGGCATTCAAGCTTTCCGACCGCAACCTGCGCGATATACGGAAGCAGATTGTTTGGGATGCCTTTGGGGTCTTCGCCTATTTTGCCGCTTTTGTGCGCTCCGATTGGATTGAAATAGCGAAGAAGAGATACCGACCATTTATCATTTGCCTTGTACATATCCTGCATAATATTCTCAAGCATAAGCTTTGTGGAACCATAAGGATTTGTTGTTGAAAGAGGGAAGTCTTCTTTAATGGGAACAGTTTCCGGCATACCGTATACTGTCGCTGAAGAAGAGAAGACAATGCTGTACACGCCGTGTTTCTCCATAATTCTCAGGAGATTGAGCGTGCCGGTAATATTGTTGTGGTAATATGTAAGCGGTATCTGACAGGATTCGCCGACAGCCTTTAAGCCTGCAAAATGAATTACCGCGTCGATTTTGTTTTCTGTAAAGATTTTTTCCGTAGCGTTGTAGTCGAGCATGTCGCATTCGTAAAAAGGAAAATCTTTTCCTGTTATTTCGCGCACCGCGTCGAGAGATTTTTCGCAGGAATTACAAAGATTATCCATAACCACAATATCGTATCCCGCGTTTAAAAGCTCGATACATGTGTGGCTTCCTATGTATCCCGCTCCGCCTGTTACAAGAATGTTCA
>CATJNN010000005.1 GCA_949742185.1 uncultured Clostridia bacterium
GGGGATAGGTGCGGCGAAGAGTTACCTATAGACGGCGCAAGCCTGTCCCATTTTTTTGCGGCTATAACAATAGGATTTGAAGAAGATTTTTGCTCCTCTGTAAGAGGCACAAACAAACGCTTAGAAACTTTTTTTTTCTTTGAAGTTTCAGGTTTTACAGTCTCCTGCAGTAGCGCGGCAGAAGCAGGAGCTGCGGCAACGCCGTTTTTTATTTTGTCTTCTATCGCATGAAGCCGGTCAATCATTGCCGTATTTGAATTATCAAGTTCAGGAGCAACAATTTTTATGAGCGCCAACTCATACACAATTCTTGGAGCCTTCAGCCATTTTGCTCCGGCATGTGCCTGTGATATTATATCTACCGCATGCGCCAGCTTTTCCTGCGATAGTTTATCAGCCTGACGTTTTACGAGTGTTAGAGTATCTTCTGAGTAATCCATAAAGCGTTCCGGTTCGTTTGATATTTTGCATACCGAAACATCGCGAAGATATTTTAAAAACGATTCAATAAAAGTATATAAATCACGTCCGTCGCTTATCAATCTCTCTATCAATGAGAGCATTTGTTCCGAGTTCGATGAAATCATTGCATCAGTCATATCAATCACTGCCTGATTGCCGGCAATACCGAGCACATCGCGTATGTCGTCCTCATTAAGACTATTTCCTCGTGACGAGACACATCTCTCCATGATGCTGAGCGCGTCTCGCATGGAACCTTCGGCAAGCTGGGACAGCAGAGAATATGCACCGTCTGAAAGATGATAACCGTCTGCTGAAGCAATTTCTTTCATACGGACTATTATATCGTGAGGACGTATGCGCTTAAAATCAAAACGCTGACAGCGCGATAGTATTGTCTGAGGAACCTTATGAACCTCTGTTGTTGCCAGAATAAAAATTACATGCTCCGGCGGTTCTTCAAGCGTCTTTAAAAGAGCGTTAAACGCACCGGTAGAAAGCATATGCACCTCGTCGATTATATATATACGGTATTTTGTCTGTGCTGCGACATATGATACTTCGTCGCGTATTTCACGAATGCTGTCAACACCATTGTTTGACGCGGCGTCAATTTCTGTAACGTCCAGGATACTTCCGTCCAGAATACCTTTGCAAACGCTGCA
>CATJNN010000006.1 GCA_949742185.1 uncultured Clostridia bacterium
GGAAGGCTTAATGTAGAATTTGATATAAAGCCGGGAGATAATGTGTCAACACATGTTAAGTTTAATACAGAGGGTACAGGAAATGCGGATAATAAGGGGTTTTTGCCGCTTATGTATTTTGAAAACGGTTCAGTGGGAACAGCATGGAATTGGCTTGATAATAACACTAATGTAGGCACATATACTCCTAACGAATGGTATCACTGCAGTGCGGAGGTTGATTTCGACGGAGGAACAATAAAAGTCTCGATAGAAAACTCAAGCGGCAGCATACAGAGAAAAACAGTAGATTATGAGGCGCTGCGTCAGGTAGATTACGACTCAATTACAGCATTTGCAATTCAGGAATACGGCGCGACTTCAGCAGCGGTAGGCTCAACCTTTGACAATGTAAAGATTGAATATGTTGTAGCCGACCCTGAACTTGATGCAACGGGAGTTTCTTTTGCAGCAGGCGACACAATAAGCACAGACTCTTCAAAGGTTCCGACCTCAATTGACAAGATACTGCTTGACTTTGGAACAACAATGGATTTAACTACCTTTGGTGAAATGACTCTCAAAGACGAAAATGGCAATGCAGTGCCGTATGAGCTTTCAACAGTAAAGGGTAAGGTAGCAATTGTACTTAAAGATGCGCTTCAGGGACTTACCAAATACACACTTCATGTTCCGGATACCGCTGCAAATATAAAGGGAACTGAGCTGGGAATTTCGGAGGATGTAACCTTTACAACGGGTGAAGGCGGATTTACAGGCACATTGTCTGAGATAAAGAAGGGTGAAACCAAAGTGACAAATGTATCGCAGCTTAGTGCAGGCGATGAGATAACAACGTCTGTAAACTTCACAAATGCGACATTGACAGCTAAAAAGGCAGTTATTATATACAGCTATTATAAGGCTGACGGAACAATGAAAGAAACTAAGTATGATACAATAGATGTTGCGGCAAATCAGAAGCTTACAAAAGAGATGAAGCATGTTGTAGGAGATCTTACAGATGTAACAGAGATTAAGGTAATGCTTTGGGACAGCTTTGAAAGCATAAGACCGCTTTCACCAAGTATACCGTTAAATTAAACTTAATTTATAGGAAATGGGATGTACTCCGTCTTAACGGCGGAGTACGTTTCAAA
>CATJNN010000007.1 GCA_949742185.1 uncultured Clostridia bacterium
TATTGGACCGTTTTTCTTAGGTAATCGTTTTAGTGATAAGTTATCCAGTAAAACTTTTCTCATTGTAATTTTCTCAATTTACTTTTTAAGTCTTTTGATTTTCGTCTTGATTTCGGCAAGAACTTTATTTGTCAATGAGATTTCACGTTTTAGTTTTTCTCTCTCGGTTTCAATGCCTTTACGCTACATTTGACTTGTGGCAACGCCTAATATTGAAAAGCTTTTATAAATTCCTTGTATTAAAAAAAGCGATGATCTATGCGCTTGAAAATAGCATTTTGCTATAATGATCGCATAATCAACATAATTGTGGACGTACGGATTTCCTGCTTTTTTATCGTGAATATCAAAATTGGCGTACGTTTCTACAGATACAAAGCTATCGTTTAAATATCACAGTACAAGGTCAATTTGCTGTCCATCTGATAATTCTTTCTGTATTACAATTTCAGTTCCCCTTGCAATCTGTAAATTCTCAGATTTTCTCTACCAAGTCCCGCGAGATATTACAGTCTGAAAATTCAGGCAATGCGTGTGGGCTAACATTACTTCAGTCTGTGCGGTTCTGCTTTTTCTCGTGTAATCGTGAACAATACCGTTATATCGATTTGTCAGCTTTTTGCCGCTTCTGTATACGACTGCGGAAACGTCGGATTTGCCGTTACCTCTACTGATTACTTTTATACTGCAATGATATATTTCTATATAAATCACTCCTTTCGGGCAGCAAAAAAGAACAACCATTTTTTGATTGCTCTGGATTATGGTATTAAGCCTTTATTTATTTGACCAACGGATACTCTCGCATTACATAGACGTTCCTACTTAAATTATCGTCTAAATCACATTTCAGCTTATTCGATAATACCTTACAGCCTCTGTTATACCTACTTTATAACTTTTTTTAATTACTTGTTAACAAAAATGATCACTTGATGTTAAAATATTCATAAGAGAATGATTTTTTTAACTAATGTTTTGCTTGGTCGTTAAACATCATATTATATTGGGCGTTCATTTTTTTATTTTTTGTCAACCTTCAATTATATTACAACATCATAAGCTGTTGTTTCATCCGTATTGCCGTGCGCGTCGCTACTGAATATCTCGTTGTTTCTTGCGACTATCCCAGAAGTTCTCATAGATTCAAGTTATTAATAATCTAAAATGCGCTCATAATATAATCAAAGTGTATAAAAAATGCAAAAATTATTGATATAAA
>CATJNN010000008.1 GCA_949742185.1 uncultured Clostridia bacterium
GTAGTCGGTTCCAAGGGTTGGGCTGTTCGCCCATTAAAGCGGTACGCGAGCTGGGTTCAGAACGTCGCGAGACAGTTCGGTCCCTATCTATCACGGGCGGAGGAAATTTGAGGAGAGCTGTCCTTAGTACGAGAGGACCGGGATGGACGTACCAATGGTGCACCAGTTGTCGTGCCAACGGCATAGCTGGGTAGCTAAGTACGGACGGGATAAACGCTGAAGGCATCTAAGCGTGAAGCCCCCTTCAAGATAAGATTTCCCATACCATAAGGTAGTAAGGTCCCATGCAGACTACATGGTTGATAGGCCGGAGGTGTAAGTGCAGTAATGTATTTAGCTGACCGGTACTAATAGACCGAGGGCTTGACCAAAAAAGCAGACAATGTCTGCAAACAAAGCCGATTAATCGGTGTTAAAACACAGAGCGGCTTTAAGGTCAGAGAATGTATAGGAATGAAGAAAGAAACGTCATATGCTTATTGTTCAGTTTTGAGAGTGCAAGCTCTCAGAGGCAAGAGATTGCCCGAAAGAGGATAGAGATATCCGAGTATATCCGGTGACGATAGCAAAGAGGATCCACCTGTTCCCATGCCGAACACAGCAGTTAAGCTCTTTCACGTCGATGATACTTGGCGGGACACCGCCTGGAAAAGTAGATAGTTGCCGGATTTTATATTCCTCGATAGCTCAGTTGGCAGAGCATGCGGCTGTTAACCGCAGGGTCGTCCGTTCGAGCCGGACTCGAGGAGCCAGTTCTATTGGCACAAATTTCACGAGAATATTTGAAGAAATTCAAATCGTGAGATTTGTGTTTTTTTATTTTTAGAATAATATGTGGTTGTTTTTTGAAAGTGTTGGTATCATTTATTTTCCAATTAAAGGTATACCCATACAGCCAAATGAATTAATTGTATCATGATTGACCAGAAGATATAAGTATTTAATAAATAAACAGTCTGATTAATATATTAAGTTATTTGGATAAACAAATTCTATTGGTAATAACTTTACGAAAGAATTTAAAGAAATTTAGGTAGAAAAATCTATGTTGTTTTTCTTCTTGAAAAAAATTTTTTTAGATGCAGATATATAAATATTGGCTACATAAAGAGTTCAGACTATATATATAGTTAAAATAAAAAAAATGAACAAAAAATAATGTCGAATTTTCGGCGGATTCCGACAAAAACGGTGAAGATGATATAGTATACATTATCGGTACCGATAATGCAGTCTCCGCCGCGGCGCAAA
>CATJNN010000009.1 GCA_949742185.1 uncultured Clostridia bacterium
AAATAAAATTGAAGAAATGACAAACAATTTAGACTTTCTATATACTCATGTTGAAGGAGATTCCGATATACCATTCGTAAAACATATTGCTTTGGCATGTCAACAATTTCTTAGCCAGATGAGTACAATAAAAAGTATTAAAATCAAGTTGAATAAAATGAAATCTCTTTTGTGTTCATTTCAAGCTACATATTCTGTTTCTGCGGAAGAACAATCTGTTTCGGTAAGTTTGAATCCAGATACAATAGATGCATTATATACAGCAAACACCGGTGAACTATCTTATGATTTGACTAAGTTGTTTGTCTCTATGGGAGAATTAGCAAAGGATTGTAACAGACCGATTTGTTTTTTTATTGATGAAATTCAAAGTTTTGACAAAACTTCAATGTCAGCCCTCATTTCCGCTGTACATAGAACCAATCAACTTAATTATCCTATCATCATTGTGGGAGCGGGGCTTCCAACTATATTACGATTAAGCGGAGACGCCCGTTCATATGCAGAAAGATTATTTGACTTTGTGGAAATTAGGAATTTAAGGAATGAAGACGCTGTTGCAGCATTAACTGTGCCAGCCAATAATCTTGCTGTAACTATACAAAATGAAGCTGTAGATTTCATCTTAGACAAAGCTGGCAATTACCCTTATTTTATTCAAGAATATGGACGTATTATCTGGAGATATATGGACGAAAACAGATTTATATCCTTGGAACATGCAAAAACTGCATATGATGAATATATTAACAAAATTGACAGTAGTTTTTTTGGTGTGCGCTATCAAAGAAGTACATCAGCAGAAAAGAAATTTCTATTTGCTATGTCTAAGTGTGAGCATTTCCCTTGTGCTATAGGCGAAGTAGCCTCAACAATGCATCGTCCTCCAAAAAGCATTTCTCCCCTAAGAAACAACCTAATTAATAAGGGATTACTTTATTCTCCTTCATATGGTGAAATTGATTTTACGGTACCTCAATTTGATAAGTTTTTAAAACGAGTAGAAAGCGGAGATGTTAGAGTGTATTCACATTAAAAAACAAAAGAGTTGTATTTTTAAAATACAACTCTTTTATGGATATTCCCCATTAGTCCCAATTTTGACAGTATAATATAAAATTAATTTACTTTTAAGGAATAGCAACCATATGTATCTCCACTAATAGATACTCTAATATAATATATGCCCGGTTCCAATTTTTCTTTTTTACAAGTAGCAACATAATCAGAACTATATGTGCTTGTGAGCGAGT
>CATJNN010000010.1 GCA_949742185.1 uncultured Clostridia bacterium
ATTGCGCCTTTTCAGCCGCCGTCTTTTCCAGTTTGATTATTTCTTTTTTTAATTTATCATTTTCTGCAAGCTCAAAGTTATCTCTGCGCTTTTTATTTTCCAGCCATGACGAAAAGTTGCCTTGTTCTATTTCGATATTATTTTTATTTATTGAAAGAGTATGGTCTGTGCATGCGTTAAGAAAAGCGCGGTCGTGAGAAACAAGTATAAAGCCTTTTTTTGTTTTCAGATAGTTTGCCGCCGCTTCGCGCGCTTTTTCATCAAGATGATTAGTAGGCTCGTCTATAAGCAGAAAATTATTTTCCCTTGAAAACAGTATAGACAGCATCACCTTTGTCTGCTCTCCGTTTGATAGGGTTTCAAAAGGGCGGAACAGCACGGAATCATCAAGATCCAAAAGTGACAGCTCTTTTGAAATTTTCCAATAAATATAGTCAGGATAAAGTTTTTCTATAATATCTATTGTATTTTGAGTTTTATCTTTAATTTCAAAAGGGAAATAATCAAAATGGACACTATGTGTGATGCTGCCGATGTAGTCATATTTACCTAAAAGCAGATTTAGAAAAGTTGTTTTTCCGCGTCCGTTTCTTCCTGTGAAACCAAGTTTCCAGTTGGTATCAATAACGAAGCTGATATTTTCAAAAACATTGTCGTAGCTGCCGTCGTAGGAAAAGGTTAGATTTGAAATTTTTATTTGTGACATTTATATCTCCTCCATTGTATAAAAAATGGCTGCAAGAAAGAATAATTCTTACAGCCTGCCGTAATAAAGCGAGATGAATGCCTTAATTCAGATGAGACGAAAAGAATACAACTTTCTTGCATACGCGCACAACAAATAAGCCTGATTATCCGTTATGCTTTAAAATAACCGATTAGCAAGAAAAATTGTACATCTTTTCACCTCCAGATTTTAAAATGATATTAATTATATATTACCTATTACATACGTCTGAATACGCCAACGACCTTGCCTAAAATGGAAACCTCATCGACAATAATCGGATCCATGGTTTCATTTTCCGGCTGAAGACGGAAATGACCGTTTTCTTTATAGAACGTTTTGACTGTGGCGCTGTCGCCGCCGACAAGAGCGACAACAATATCGCCGTTGCGAGCCGTTGGCTGCTGCTGCACTATGATATAGTCGCCGTCTAAAATAGCCGCTTCAATCATGGAATCGCCTTGCACACGAAGCATAAAAAGGTCTTTGTTTCGTGCAAAATCCATAGGCAGCGGGAATGTGTCCAAAAGCTCCTGAGTTGCC
>CATJNN010000011.1 GCA_949742185.1 uncultured Clostridia bacterium
CGCAATGAGGTTAATATGAAAAAGGAAAAAGCGGCTGGTATATCAGCCGCTTTTTTGTAAAAAGCCTTAAAACTTTTCTATATCTTCCGGTCCTTCCAGTATAGTGCGCTCAACGTATAAACTCATATTTTCCCGTGCTGAGACCGACCATTTCACGAGAGAAATCAGGCCGTTTTCAATTTCTATTCCGGTTATGCTGCGCGGATGGACGCAGCTTCCGTCATTAAAATAAAGTCCTTCTCCGGGACGCGGATATGCGGGACGGTGAGTATGGCCCGCTATAAGCATAAGATTGCGGCTGTCGGCGTATGAAGACAGCTTTTTTTCAATCGCTTCCTTGCGCTGATGTGTACGCGCCGCTCCTGTAGGCGCGGTGAAGCCTACAAGCTCCAGAGGCCGCCAGAAATACCTCACCAAAAACCGCGCGACGTGCCAGATGGTGTCGTTTAAAAAGCTTCCCTGATGTCCGTGCACAAGAAGTATTTCTTTTCCGTTATCCGCATTGCGCAGAATAACTGATTCCGGAATCCGGATTTCGGGGAAAAGCGTACATTCGTTGCCGTTGCAGTAAAAGCTTGAAAATTCTTTGTTTGCAAGCTGTCTGCGTTTTTTCACTATATCGTGATTTCCGTAGAGCATATATAGCCGATTATCAGCGTAGAATTTTGACATAATCCAAAAGATATCGCTGTGAGTTGTTACTATAGGCTCTATTTTTCGATTTTCCCAAAGCTCGTCGCCGTCGCCAAGCTCGATATAGGTAAATCCGTTTTTATAATAGTATTCAAGCGCGGCAAAGTGCAGAATCTGATTGGGAAGAAAGTTGTCGCCCGTGTTGCCCTGCCCGCGGTGACAGTCGCTCATGATGATAAACTTTGAGTTTTTATCAAAAGGAACCACTTCTGCGCAGTTATATGCGCGTTGCATTCTACCCGCGCAGCTCATTTACTCGTCCTTAAAATTACGGCAGCGTCTGTACTGCACTTCGCGTGGAACACGCGTATAGCGCCTGACGTTATTTGCCGGATTTGAACCGGAAAGTGTGCCGGTGTTTTGTGGATTCATTATTGGTAGTTCCGCTTTTTTTACGTCTGTAATTGCATTGTCAGTTATATACGGAGACACGGGTTCGCACGGGCATACGCTGCCGTTTTCCGGAACGGGACAATACATTATTTCAGATTCGAAAATTGGCTCTAGTCTGCACGGCGGCTCCGGCGGACATGGTGGTTTCGGTGGGCACGGCGGCTCCGGTGGGCATGGCGGCTTCGGCGGACACGGC
>CATJNN010000012.1 GCA_949742185.1 uncultured Clostridia bacterium
TAAAATATTTAATTTATGTTTTATTTGTTGTAAAAAAATTCTCACTGTTTTGTAAAAAGCATTTTTTTTACAATTTATATTTACAAATTAATAATGATATGATATAATGATTTCGCCAATAAAAACTTGAATATAATGTCTGGAATCTGTGCAAAGTAAAAACACATTCCGGTTATTGAAATGTATTATTCTAGGCATTCAATTTTTTGTTGGCGCAAAACCGGAGTGATGCTTTTATCGCGTTACTTTCGTAGCGCGATTTTTATTAAAACACGCTGCGCAGCAGCGAAATATGAATGCGCTCGATGCGCCGACAGATTCTTCATTAACTGCGTTGCGAAACAACTTCAAAACCAACTTTACACCATTTTCCAACTTGTTTTTATCTGCCGTTCGGGAAACATCAAGTACATCTTTCCATAAATCTTATATCATATAGAAAGGATTGTTTATATGCACAAAGAAATTGAAAACACGGCAAGGGAAAAAGCCGCAGAACTCGTGGCTTTTGCGATTGAACTGCACAAAAAATGCGGTGAAGCGGACGACAAAACATTTGAGGCAGAACTTAACGAATTTGCCTTAAAAACCATTAAGCTTTTTCAGAAAAAAGCGTCTATTATAGAAGACCGCCTCGCACTCACCTTATTACACAACATACATAGTCTAAAAACAGACTACGACATGACTCCGAAAAACACTGCTGACTGCATTATGACTATGCTTTCCAAATATCACTTTGACACAAAAGACATATTAAAATTCTGAAACATCAAAATGAAACACCCGCCTTTTAAAGCGTTACACATATTAAAACCAAAATTTTTATTTTGCTCAAAACTCCATTGAAAGACCAACATGAAACTGATGTATAACATCTCCCAATTCGTTTTTTAAAATATCATACGCTTTCTGCCCCGTGCAATGACCTGTGCATAAATAATTCACTTTTGTTTCACGTATTTTGCCGGCAAGCTCAAGAATCTCTTTCTCGCTTTTATTAAAAAGATGAAATCCGCCAATCAATGCATGCACATGCTTATCAGGAAACACGTCTTTAATTTCATTTATTATTGCGCCCGCTCCTCCGTGAGAGCAGCTATTGAAAATCACAAGTCCATTCTCCGTATCAAACACCAGACTTTGCTCATGAGAAAAATCATCTGGAATCCATGCACCGTTTTTGCGTACATACATTTTTTCACGTTTTCCAATGCTTTCAAGTCCTTCTGTCTTGTGCGGAATAAGATACACACCATCGCAAAGCTTATAGTCTCCCGTTACAAATACAATTCTGTCACTGTATTTTTTAATCATCCCTTTGGAAATTCCAATATATTTATAAAAAATAAA
>CATJNN010000013.1 GCA_949742185.1 uncultured Clostridia bacterium
CATATTTAGGCGGATTTTTTTACCACATCAGGTGTTTATAACCATGTTGATATTTTTATTGTTATCAACTTACTAGTTTATAAAAGAATATTATAAATATTTTATCAACAGTTTGTTAACTTAGAGTGTTGATAAATTACTGTTGTGTTAAATCCTTTTTTATGCATTCTATATCTGACTTTAAAATCTCGTCTTTTTTTATTTGAGCCATTATTTTATCAACATTATGCATAACAGTAGTCCTGTCTTTTCCGCCAAATGCGTTTCCAATCATAACAAAATTCATATCGGTAAGTGTTTTGCATAGATACATAGCGACCTGGCGCGGAAGAGTTACATTTTTCATACGAGATGTACCGAATACGTCTTGTTTTGATACGCTATAATATGTGCATACCTTATCTATAATCATTTTATCTGTTATTTTTACAGCTCCGTCGTCCTGCAAGAAAGATTGAAGCAATTCTTCTGCTTTTTGAAGCGATACATGAATATGATTTATAGATGAAAACGATATAATTTTTGTCAGAGCGCCTTTAAGCTCTCTGACACTTGACGTTATTTTTTCAGCTATCAAACGAAATATTTCCTCGTCAATAGTAATATTGGAGGAGGATGCTTCTTTCTTTAAAATAGCGACGCGCGTTTCAAAATCCGGAGTTATAATATCCGTTGGTACTCCCCACTCAAATCTTGTTCTGAGACGTTCTTCGAGAGTTACAAGATCTTTTGGTTTTCGGTCGCTCGTTAACACAATTTGTTTATTGTTATTATATAATTCGTTAAATGTATGGAAAAATTCTTCCTGAGTTCCGTCTTTTCCGGCTATAAACTGAACGTCGTCCAAAAGAAGCACGTCTATATTTCTGTAATGCTGGCGAAAAGCCGCGGTATTTTTTTCGTTTATAGACGCTATCATGTCGTTAACAAATCTTTCGCTTGTCAAATATAATACTTTCGTATTTGGATTTCTGCGAAGTATTTCATTTCCTATAGCGTGCAAAAGATGAGTTTTTCCAAGTCCTGAGTTTCCATATAAAAATAACGGATTGTAATTTTGTCCCGGAAATTTTGCAGTATTCATTGCCAACGCACATGCATACTGATTTGACGGGCCTATCACAAAATTATCGAATGTATATTCAGGATTAAGAGGGTCTGAAAAAAACGCGTCGTCGTGAACCGCAGGTTGATTTTGTTTTTCAGTATTATAATTTTCCGCTTCTCCCTCAAGAATAATATTTATCGATACTATTTGTCCTGAAATTTTAGATAAAGCATTTTCAATATCTTTTTTATATCTCATGCATATCATATTCTTAGTTATTTCCATAGGAACTGCAAGAGTGAAATTTCCGTTTTCAAATTTTACGGG
>CATJNN010000014.1 GCA_949742185.1 uncultured Clostridia bacterium
GTTGCCGTTGGGGTCGTAGTAGTAAGAGTTGATTACGTAGTCGTCCGATTTGCCGTGTATCTCTTCCTTGGTTAAGCGGTTGTTCTTGTCATAAGTATAGCTTGTCTGCGTTGGATTTGCAACACCCCTAATCTATAAATATTATTTATACTTAAAACAATCTATAATTATTTCATCTTTACCATCGGTATCCACGCTAATAAAACGTTTTTCATCATGGGAAATATCATAAAAATATATTCTATTATCATATAAGCAAAAAGTTGATGTATTATATTTCAAATATGTAATACCTTTACCACTCATATTACATTTTTTTAACTGAAATTTTCTATCTTCATACTCTGTATAATAAATTACACCATCAGATATATGAAATTGCATTACTGATGATTTCAAAACAGGTTCAATATTTTTATTCTTTCCATTGTAGCAATATAATGCGCCTATTGATGTATCTGAGTTTGAAATAACAAAGTAAATATTATCATGATATGGAACCACATTCTTTATTATTAATCGCATCCCATTATCAAAGAGTGATTTTATATACTTGTCATTAATTGACGTTACCTTATCCTCTGAAAAAATTATTTGTTCTACATTGTCTTTAATAGACAACGCATATAATGATAACGGCTCATTACGTGGAGAATAGTATAATACATCATTATATACCGCTGCTGTCCATATATTTTCTTTTAGTAAAATACCCTTTTTATCAATACCACTTTGTTTAATTTCACCTACACCTTGATAAAGCTGTTTTTTGTCTACCAAGAAATAACTTTCATGCAAACCCATTATTTGTGTATCATCTATAGAGTATATTCTCTGAGACGTATTGTCTAGAATATTTGCTTGATAACATCCCCAATTCTGCCCATCATTATGAATATAATATAAAATATTATCATCAACACCAAATGGGGTTGCGCCAGAAACACACCAAATATCATTAATTATATGTGTATGTGTATTATAAGATTTTATTAAATTCTCATTTTCTCCATCTGTAATTTTATAATAAACAATCGAACTGCTGCAATCAAATAACATATTTGATAATGCATTTTGAGCCTTATCAAATGATAAATCCTCTTTACCATCTGAATTAAATCCACAAGCTGATAAACATAACATTAAAATTCCTAAAAATATTTTTTGCATAGATTCCAAACATAGATTAAATCTATGTCCCCCTTTCACTTATAATATATCATTGGAACTATATAGAATCAGGCGCTATTTGACGCTCTTCTTGTTCATCAATTTTAACCTGAACTCTAATGGCCTCTTTTCTATTATATTTATAACCTTGTTCTGTAATTTGTGTTTTTATAAGATCAACACCAAACCATGTCTCAAGAAAATGTTGAGACATTTTAGAATTCAAATCCCAACTTTCATA
>CATJNN010000015.1 GCA_949742185.1 uncultured Clostridia bacterium
ACAGCTCCGGACGGCGTTGCCACTAAGACTTATACTTTCAAGATTCAGAGATTAGGTCTGCCTAAGATTGAGCTTAACTATGGTAATTCGCCTTACGGTGAAATTATGAAGGATGCAGCTATTACAGATAAAGATGCGGCTAAGACAGCATTTAATGTTAATAATATGTATACGACAGAATATATGCCTGCAAGTGCGGCGTCGAGTTCGTATGCTAAAGGAAGATATGCGTTTAGCGCTTGGACTAATGTAGTAAATCCGGCAAAACCAACTGAAGCAGAGTTGGAAAAGATTGCTGATTCTAGTATAAATATGGATAGAAATGATTATGCCATATTTGTATATAATGGAAAAGCTTTTGTAGATCCTGGATTTAAAGCTTATGATTCAATGGGAAATGAAGTAACTACTTTAAACAGAACAATT
Organism: uncultured Clostridia bacterium; assembly: GCA_949742185.1. GTDB lineage: Bacteria > Bacillota > Clostridia > UBA1381 > UBA1381 > CATJNN01. Next base: position 427 of record CATJNN010000015.1, read on the forward strand.
ACAATTCAACAGATGAGTGATAGTCTCAGTCCTAATGATGCAGATCAGACTGAAAAGGTAATAAATATTGAAAATCAGCCATCTAATTGTTTAATTACTGATATAACGCCTGTTTTTGAACAAAATGTTGCAAAGAAAACAAGACCCGATAATTATGTAATGGAATACTCTTTTACAGATAGCGCTACTAACGAAACGGTTACAGCACATCGTAATGTAATTGTTTTGCAATATTTGGGAGACGCAGATTTTTCTGATAAAATAAATGCTCTTGATAAAGCAAAGGTTACGGCAATAATTAAAAATACAAGCGGTACTTTATCTGATACGAAAGAGTCCTCAAGACGTATTTATATATATAAGATAGCTGATGTGGATGGTTCTGATAAAGTAAATGCGCTTGATAAAGCGGAGATTACAAAAATTATTAAGTCACGTACACTTACTCCGCAATATATTGAGTTGCCTGATGCAAATTAAGAAATTTAATATGATATAAATATATTCGTTAAATTATACAAAAGAAATTTTACGTAATATATTTAGAATAAATAAAAAAGGAGAATAGCAAGATGAAATTAAAACGTATTTTAGCAGTGATGCTAAGCACAGTCATGCTATGTGGTATTTTACCAGCAACAGTGAGTATGGCTGAAGGTAAAGGCGGAATTGATTTGGTTTATATGAAATATAAACCTGGGTATTCAAGTCCGGCAACAGGTAAGACAGAGGAGCTCGTTCAAGAGGCAGCTATACCGGATAGTATTAATGTCGGTGATGAAATTTTAATTGGTGTAAAAATTTCTGATTTTAATACTATCAATGGATATGATAAAGGATTATTTTGGCTTGGCTTTGGAGTTAAATATGATACTAATTATGTTAGTATAAAAGATACAACAACAGCTGCGCTTGAAAGAACGTCAAGACGTTTATTAGGCGAAGCAAATCCTAATTCTTTGTTCTATCAAGGATCTGATGATGAGCCGTTTGATTACTA
>CATJNN010000016.1 GCA_949742185.1 uncultured Clostridia bacterium
ATTATGGCTGCATAGTGGAGTGGTGTTCCGTAAAAACGATTTTATAGTGTAATCTCTGTTTTGTAAATGAGGTGGCAGGTATAATCAGGCTGAGCTGCCGCTGACGCGCGCTGTCTGAATAAGCGCGTTTGATTTATTATAAACGAAGACATATCCGGCAAAGTTGTTGAGTTCAGGATTTGACAAGATAGGTGGCCATCCTCCGTCGTCGTTCCATCCGAAGCTTTTATCCGTTTTCGTATTCTCTGCGGAAGCTGCGCCGCTGCTATCGTGACAATCATGTATATTTAATAACATGCATACATAAAATCTGATGATTTATTGCATGATATCTTCTTATTTTATTCAGTAGTATATCCGTTATATATTGGAATATGATTTGTCAAATGTTTATTATTATGTTAAAAGCATTGTTGTAATGGATAAAGGAGTATTAAATCTTTTAATATAAATCACAAAATGTCTGTATGCAACATACTATATTTACAGATAAGGAGGGGAAACAATGAAAAGCTTTGCGATTATAGGCGGCGATTTGCGCCAGACAACGCTTGCGTCATCCTTGCAGGAGGATGGGTATCAGGTGGTAATATACGGTTTTGACAAAGATATGGATTATAAATGCTTTAATATGGCGGAAAATCTTGATTATGCGCTGAGCAGGGACGTTGTAGTGTTACCTGTGCCTGTAAGCAGCGATGGACGAAAGATAAACGCCCCGTTCAGCAATCATGATATTCCTGTGGATGATATTATATCGGGCGTTACGCCGGACAGTATTGTGCTGGGAGGCAGAGTGTCTGATTATATGATGAAACAGCTTGAGCATAAAGAAGTGCGGTGTATCGATTATCTGGAGCGAGAGGAACTGGCGATAAAAAACGCTATACCTACGGCAGAAGGCGCGGTGCAGATTGCAATGGAAGAAACTCCAACAACCATATGGGGAAGCAAATGCCTTGTAATAGGATACGGACGCATAGGGCGTACGCTTTCTTCAATGCTTAAAGGCTTGGGAGCGGAGGTTTGCGTCAGTGCACGGAAATATTCAGATTTGGCATGGATTGAAGCATGCGGCTGTAAGTCGATGAAGACTGCGGGCATAAAGAAGGACATTGGAAAATTTGATATTATTTTTAACACTGTTCCGTCAATGGTGATAAATAAAGCGACTCTGACAAGAATTTCACCCGGAGCGCTGGTTATTGACCTTGCGTCTAAGCCCGGAGGGGCGGGTACAAAATTTGGATAAGGTTTTCATAAAAGCCAAAAATCCCAAATACCATAGCGGTATTTGAGATTTATTTTTTAGATTTCGTCTGTCTTAAAGGCTACATATCCCTCATAATAATAGCTTGTGTCTATGCCCTTCATATATACTTCTCTGTCGTTGATTTTGTCTGTCAGGGCTTGTCTTAAAATATGCTTTATTTCAATATCCTTTATAGGACTGCGCTCCATTGCAAGCAAATAG
>CATJNN010000017.1 GCA_949742185.1 uncultured Clostridia bacterium
ATTAACACACATGGGGATATAAAAAGGTGATATATTTTTATTAGATATATAATAAAATATTGTAAGTTTGGCATACGGCGCAACAGAAAAGTATAGGATATTTTCGGAAATTATTCTGGCAGCGGTAATAAAAAGGGGATGGAGGCGCCGGACCGCGTTATTCTTAAATTATTTATAAAACGTGCATAAATAAAAACATTCATATCACTTGCTCGCAGGATGATGTGCGTGTTTTTATTTCTCTTTAGACGTAGATATGTGAGATCGTCTCAAGACCGCCCGCTGTGCGGGTAAGGTTAAGGCTTAAGTAAAAAAGAACATCGGCTTATGATATAATATGTTTGTTAAAGTCTTATATATCAAGGAAAGAAGAGGTTTTTGTATGGATAATAGTTTAGCACATACAAAGCGGGGCTGCAAGTATCACATAGTGTTTGTACAGAGATATTGAAGAAAAATAATAAAAGGTTTTGAGCGGCAGGGTATTACATTAGCATAGATGGAATTAATACTGTGGCAGTGCAAAAATATATAAGAGAGAAAATGAAGGATAAATTAAGTATGGAAAGATATACAGCCCCTTTTTAGAGCAGCAGGTAATCATACCGTAAAGGACTGAACAAAGTGAAAGCCGGCGTCATTTAGGCGCTGGCTGGCGTTTATGTACTTGTAGGGCTTTTCATGCCATCTCTTTTCGGGGGGGATTATAACTGTCTGCGTTTACGGAACAAACAGTAAAAACGGTTTGGGGGGATGATACGACGATCTTTTTTATTGTATTTGTTTGCAAAGCAGCGATAAAACATAGACAACTAATATTGATAAATTTTCATTTGTCATAAAATATAATGACATGCATATTAATGGTATAACGGAAAAGGAGTGATAGTTATGCCGTTTGAAGAAAAAAGAATTCAGCAGGTTCAGGAAAGAGAGCATTGCTTTGAGATGGAGAACAGGGAGAATGTGCGCGTTACCGGCGTTGAGGATGTGGAAAGCTTTAGCGACGAGGTTGTGGTGCTTGTAACATATATGGGGAAGCTCACAGTTAAAGGAAGCAATCTGCGCATAAATAAATTAAACGTCGATAACGGGGAGCTTACAATGGCAGGACGTGTGAATGCGCTTGAATATTCGGTAAATAACGGTAATGACGGCGGATTTTTCGCCAGGTTGTTTAAATAATGGGCGCGTCAATATCGGAACAGACGCTGGTTTTTCTGGCTATGTGTATATGCGGCGCGGCTGTGGGCGTTTTATTTGATATATTCCGTTCATTCAGGCTGGCAGTTCGTCCGTCGGAGAAGGCTGTGCATATTTCGGATTTTTTGTTCTGTGTATTTGCCGCGCTTGTTTTTTTCTGGGGAATAGTACGATTTAATAACGGTCAGCTTCGCTGGTATGTATTTTTAGGAGCGGTTCTTGGCGCTGTTATTTATTTTTTGACAATCAGCTCTTATATGATAAAGCTTTTTATATTTGTTGGAAAAGGAACATATAAAAT
>CATJNN010000018.1 GCA_949742185.1 uncultured Clostridia bacterium
ATGCTCATTGCAAGGTATATACATACTAAGTGAAGGTATTTTTAAGGAAAGAGAATTATAGATTTAGTATATACCCTGTAATCAGAATATAATATTCTGCCTCCTAAGCTTCATCTCTTATATCCGCTATAACGCCGGCAAGCGCGTCTCCCATCTGTCTATAACCCGTTTCGGATGGGTGCACCCAATCTGTAATAAGAGTCTCGGATTTATCAGAATATATATTATTTTTTATATTATCATACGGGAATCCCGATTGCGGGTCACATACGGCAATCATTGGACATACAAAAATATTTTCACATCTTCGCCCGTCGAACTCCTCTAAAAGCGCTTTTCCCGCCATCTTTATACAATAATCATACTGTTTTAAGCTGCCAGCGCAGCCCATTCTTATTCCCCATGCATACTGACTGCCTCCGCATACAGGAAGATTGACAATAATTTTAATAGAGCTGTCAAATTCATGTATCGACTGAATCATCTTTCTGAGATTTGACAGAAATACACTCAATTCCTCTTTAAGTCCGCTGTATCCGCACATCTGGAATTCGTTAGCTCCAAACAAAAGCGATACAATATGCGGAGATTCTATTGAATAACGCTCAATATATTTTGCAAAGCTGAATTCAAATACAGGCTCCCGTTCAATCTCTGTCAGCGCGCCGTTGTCATACCTAAACAGCGCGTTATTCTCATAAAATAACATTCCGTTCTCTGCCGCGGACACCGCCGTTCCGTTATGACTGTAATCAGTGCAAGTACGCGTATCTGACATCATGTCATAAAAACGCTTGCTTCCGTAATATATCTTCCCCTCAAATCCGACAGGAAATAAAAACGGCGAAACTCCCCAGCCGTCGTCCTCATGACGCTCAAAATATGCGCCGCACGTCCAGCCGCCCCGTCCTTCATGATTAACTCCGTGGTTTATATTTCGCAGTCCGACTGTCTTGAGCTTTTTAGATTTGTTCACTGAGTGAGATATATAAATTTCATCTCTTGTCATGCTGTCGCCTATACAAAGAAGCGCGGCCTCCTCATGCTCTTTTTTCTCAAACACCTCAATGGCGCATTGTCTGCTCGCGGCAAGAACGCCAAATGAAAGATATATATTAATAGTGAAATCAAAAATACCCATACCGTCTGTAAACTCGTCTAATCTCCAGCAGTTTCCGAGATTTTTTCCGAATTCACACTCTATCTGAATATCATACTCCTCTGAATAGGGATAAATTATATTTTGATAATATATTGAATATTCTTCTCTATCAGTGCAAATACCTTGATTTTGTGTATCTCTTAATATGGATATTTTCTCAGGCAATATAATAGTAATTTCATTTTCAAGCATTTTTAACTCCTGTTGTAATATTATTTCCTGTTCCGCAGGATAAGCATTGACGTTTATCCTGCGGAACAGATATAATTAAGGGAGCTGTGAAACAACAGCAAAACAATTCATATTGTTGTCATCATTATCTGTACATAGGTCCGTAGTTTTTACAAGCCGCATAGTCTGCCGCCTGTG
>CATJNN010000019.1 GCA_949742185.1 uncultured Clostridia bacterium
ATATGCTTAAAGACCCGTTCATGCTCGCACTGTGAATACCCGTTATATCATAGTTATAAATATTCGTAATATCCCCTGTCTGCTCTTTTGCAAGGTTTGTGCCGTCCCATGTGAAATTGGTGGTTTCATGGTTTAAGGTTTTCTTCGTTCTTAATCCGTTCGTATTGTATTGATATTCCGCATAACTCATGTTCGCTATTGTTTTGGATTAATAATACGACCATCTTTATCAAAATATATATTTCCTAAAGTTCGTATAACTCTGCCAGGAAGAACAGTGCACCAATCGTCGATATACATTTCAATCTCGGTAGTATTACCATTTTTATCAATAACCATTGATATATTTTCTCCCTTTTCATTTTTACCATTTACCACTGCAACATTATCTACAAAAGCAGTTGCTCTTTCAAATTGTGGTTGTATTATTATATTATCATTTATATCAACATATCCCCAACCATGCGAATCTTTAACCGAAAATAAACCCTCATTATATTCAGATATTTTATCGTATTTACAATCTAATATCATATTCCCACTTTTATCTTTTACTCCCCACTTTCTATTTTCTTTATTGTAATATGTCTGAAACTCTGTGTTCCATTTTAGTCCGCTAATACTAAATTCACCTGACCGCGATGTATCTGATACCCCTAGTTCTTTTATATAATTTCCCATTTTGTCAATATAATAATAGGAATAATTCCAACCATAATTGTATTCACCGTCTATATATTCTCTTTCAAAAACTTCTGCCTTACCATCTTTAAAATCATATGATTCGTTATATTGATATGGAATCACAAGTTCACCATGCTCGTTTATATATCCATATCTAACGTCACCATCATAATCATAATGCGATTCGTCTTTATTAATATATTCTCCAACCAATGCTAATCCCTCAGAAAAACACCCAGCAACATCAAACTGTGATTTAATTATAACTTTCCCTTCACTATCCATATATCCAAAAGTATAATTGTCTCCATCTCTTACAGGAAACGGAAATAGCTCTATTGGCTGCGAAACTTTCTCGGGCTCATTACTCACCTCAACCATTTTATTTTCCTGATACCAATCCACTGTAAATCCAAGCATCTCTGCAATTTCTCTTAGCGGCAAATAAGATGTGTTTTCAAAAATAACAATGGGATCTTTAATATCACGTTTATAGCCATTAACTTTCACAATAATATCTGAAGTTAATACTTCGACTTGTTTTTCCATAGGGCATATATATTTGTTTTTTTCTGTACTATTTATAATTCCTATATTGCTGATTTTTATAAGGCTATTTTCACCATCATACACAACATATAAATTCAACATCTCTGACATTTCACGAATGGGTATATATGTTTTGTTGTTTATCAACAATATCGGATTTTTAATCTCTTGTTTCTCTCCATTAATGAAAAGATTAAATTCTTCAACATCAGCTATAATTGAAGCCTCTTGAGCACCACCACCAATATATAGACAATTAGAAATCGCAAAAATTATTGTTAAAAAGACCTTTACTTTCAAT
>CATJNN010000020.1 GCA_949742185.1 uncultured Clostridia bacterium
GCGGGTATCAATTTCAAAGATAAAGACGGTATTCAAATTATGAAAGATTACATGGCGTCGGGTTCTTTTGCTCGCGGTAAAGAAGAAAAATCCGTCAGTGCGTCGAACGCTTCCATATTTTTTATCTTGCTTGGCAACGCTGAGCCGAAAAAATATATCGTTTTTTCATTAATCGTCGTACTTCTACTGTTTTTCTATAATATATAAAGCATAAAGACCGCAAAAATCTGCGGTCTTTATGCTTTATATATTCCAGCCCGGAAGATATTCTTTTGTATTTTCAAGCATTTCATTAAAAAGAATATATGCATCGCTTACAGAAGCTGTCATCAGCGGGTCGTTTATGAAAGCTGTAAATGCAAGGTCTTTATTTTTCGTGAGAGCCGCTCTGAGAATTGTTTTGTGATTATACATATGTCTCGATACCATAGCCGTAATCTCATTAGTCATATGCCCCGCTGTTATGGGCTTCACAGTGTTATGCCGAAACACTGCATTAGTTTCGACAACAGACCCAACAGGCAGATCAGGAAGCTGCCCCATATTCGGTATATTAACATTGGATACAAGCGTGCCGTATCCGCAAAGCGCCTGCATCATATGCACGCCCTCTTCACCCGTCTTTTTTATTTTAAATTTTTCCTTTCCTCCAACAAGCCGCGCGCTTTTTTCAAGCCGTTTTTTTAAATCTGATTTGCGCCATCCAACGCTCGTCAATCCAAACTTCCACTTATGTACTGTATCGGGATTCGCAAGATAGAGCTTGCCGTGCATAAACTCTGCTAAATGACGATCTCCTGCGGCCGCAATTTCTCCGTAACAACGGAATAAGTCAAATTTGACACGATTTGCGCAATCAAAGGAATTATTCATCCAGTGACTTGATTCATCAATCATAAATCCGTCTTCATAGTAAACATCAACAAATTCGCGGTACACCTGAATTAAATCAATATCTCTGTACCATGCGTCGGAAAGCCATGTAAAATGATTAATTCCCTGAACATTCACGCTTATATCGCTTCTTTTCACGTCTTCTATTCCGCGCATCTTCTTCAAAGCCCTAATCAGAAGTTCCTGCGTTGAGAACACCTCATGACAGCAGCCAAACGCTTTAATTTGCGGGAACACATCATATAATGTCTGTACGCACAGCGTCATTGGATTTGTATAATTTATAACCCACGCGTCAGGAGAAAAATTACGGATTGCTTCCGCTATTTCCACATACATTGGTATTGTTCTAAGCGCGCGCATAAGACCGCCGGGACCGGTTGTGTCACCCACAGACTGATAAATTCCATATTTCTCCGGCGCGTGCACGTCAGACTCCATTTCGTCAAACGTTCCGGGCAAAATTGACAATACAACAAAATCTGCGCCTGTCAAAGCTTCTTTTAAAGTTTCTACCGCTTTATATTTCCAGTCGCCTACGGCATCTTCCGCATTACATGAATTATTTCCTATAATTTCATTATGATACGCCGCATCCTTATCTATATCATACAGTCTCACAGTTCCGTTTATAACGTCCTGCGCC
>CATJNN010000021.1 GCA_949742185.1 uncultured Clostridia bacterium
AAGAGCAAATCGACTATGACAGCCTTGTAAATACAAACGATGCTGAAATCATAAACAACATTGTCAATGTAATGGCAGATGTTATGCTTTTGGATATATCCTACTACGAGATACCGTAAATTGTTCCGCGCCTGTCCGAACCGACAATTACAAGCGTATCATCAACAATCTGTGTTTTAAAGCACTCCCATTTGCCCGCAATATCGGAAACGTCAATTTTTCCGCTTGATACAAGTTTGTCGATAGCGTCGCTTTGTCCGATTGTGCCTATTATAACGTCCGCCTTTTCCCATTGCGGCTCGGTTGTCGGCTGTAAAGTTTCTTCCGGTGCTTCCGTTGGTTTAGTCGTTGGCTCGGTCGTTGGTTTTAATGTAGGCTGTAAAGTTTCCTCCGGTGCTTCCGTCGGTTCAGTTGTATGCTCATATATTAAAACTTCTGACATCGGAACACAACTTAATTGTCCGTTTGCATAGGTTTCCCATAAAAAACCTTTTATTTCTTTATCTGATATATCGGTTTGAGTAAAATATTCTGTCATATCGTTAAAATGAAGTAAATTGTTTTGCTCGCTTGTTGTATCAGACGACAAGAAAACTTTTGCAAGTGTTTTATCACTGTTGTAAACCCCGATAATACCGCGTCCGCTTTTATCAAAAAGCGTTTTATTGACAGTCATAGTGCCTCCTATAAGGTCAATGGATTTGATTTTTATATTTGCGTATGTATTATACGAGGCAAGAGTAACTTCGTTATTATTAACATCGTCTGTAATAAACAGCGGTGTTACTCCTGTCACTTTTTCTATGTCAGCTCTCAAATTCTGCGCTGCGCGTGTAACAGCAAAATTTTCTGAATTATCAATATAAATTGACGGCGTTTTATTTTCGCCTGCCAATGTATATTTACCGCTTTCAAGCGACACATACCCTGAAACAGCAGCAGTGGGTTGATTTTCCTCAGCCCTTACTGTAACAGCGCCCGTTCCACGCATTGAAATAGCGGTTATGATTGCTGATATTTCCATTTTCATATAATCTCCTCCTATAATTTATTTTATAAATACATTATAGGTGATGTCTATTCTAATTTCATTGATTTTTATAACAAATATTATTAAAAACTTGATTTTTGTGATATATAATGATATACTTTTTATAAGTTATAATTAAATGGAGGTCGCTTAATATGCCGCACCCTGAAATTAAAGGCTTTGAATATGGATATTCAAAAAATTCTTTTCTGCCAACAAGCTATCACTATCATAACAGCTATGAAATATATATGCTGATTGAGGGCGAAAACGATTATTTTATAAATGACCGTACATATTTCCTGCATAAAAATGATATGGTATTTATTCCTCCCAACACCATTCATAAAAGTAATTATCGTTCGGACAAATATACCCGTTATGCGATAAACTTTACGGATAAAACACTATCTGATATTATAATTGATAAATTAAGCCCAATTTTTAAAATGTATATATACACCCCTGAAAATCCTGTGTTTATAAAAAAATTATTGGCTCAAATAGGTGCGGAATACGACAGA
>CATJNN010000022.1 GCA_949742185.1 uncultured Clostridia bacterium
ACGTGCCCCGCGCCGCTATTGCTTCGTTTCTGTTATCGTCTACGGTCACCGCTCTATAAATATATTTAAGTCCCGCGTCTCCGGTAATTGTCGCCGTCAGCGTTTCCCCCACCTCAGGCTTGCCGCTCACCGAAATGCCCGCCGCCTGCGGTATAATCTCTTCGAGCTTTATATCGTCAAGCGCATATGCTGCGTTTGTCACGGACCCCTGAGAAGTCGAGAATATGTAATTTGTATAATCCGCAGGAGGCGCATATTCAATGCTGTACGTTTTCCACTCCGACGTGCTCATCTTGTCAGCATCAACATTGCAGAAATAACCGCTTACAGAGTTTATGCCCCACATAACCTTTGTGTTGTTAGTGTTATCAGAAATACCCTTTACGGAATATGTAAAGCGGTATTTTGCGCCCGATTTAAATGCAATATTTGCCTTGCTCCTCATTCGCGGAGAGGCGCTTGCGCTTGAAATCTCACCATAATGATTAGTTCCGTCCTCTTTAACCGCAACCGACGAGCTTGTGTTATAATTCTGTACTTTCAGCACCGCATTTTCAAAATCCTCTTCAAAAAGGACATTTGAATAGCCCTCAACAGGCTCGACCACTAAATCGTCTATAAGATATTCTGAACCGTCGGAAACATTGCTTCTCGTCGTCCTAAGCTCTATAGTTCCTTTGCCTGTGGCAAACGGCTTCTTGCCCGCATTGTAAACCGCGCTATAGTAATACCAGCCGTCTCCCACAGACATAAGGTTTTCTATATTCACTGCAGGCTCAGTAAAGTCGTACAGTTTATTAACGTCATAAATAAGCGGTCTTATTGTCTGCAGCGTATGCCCTTCAATGGGCTTGAAGTAAAAAGAAATTTTATATTCCCTGCCTTCTGTCCAGTATACAGGTATCTGCACGGAGCTGTTCGCGCTGCCCGCGCCGAGCGTTACCTTAAGAGAATTTACGCTGTTTGAAAATCCTTCTCCAAGCGAAGTGTTCGCCCCGCCTGTTTTATTAAATCCTGTCGGCATACCCGTTTCAAACGCATAAACCGTATAGTCGTTAACCGGAGATACTGCATCCTCCGCAAAAGACGTATTTACAGCAGCAATCGTCATTGCGGCAGTAAGTATAACTGCTGTTAATTTCTTCATAATATCGCCCTTTCTATAATTCGTGAAACGTTTCTTAAAGTATTCCCATTTCATCGTCGCTGAGCTTCTTTGTCAGCCAGTTGCCGCCGAGCACAAACATCATTCCCACGACCGACTTAAACAAATCCGCCGCTGTTCCCACGCCATAATTCATTTTCTGTAACATTCTCAGTACATATGTGTCTATAATATCCGCAACATTATACACAGTAGGATTATACATATTATAAACCTGGTCGAAACCCGCGTTAAGCACCTGACCTAAATTTAATATGAATACCGTTGCGATTGTAGGCAGGATACATGGAAGACTTATATGAAGCGCCTGCTTCCAGCGTCCCGCGCCGTCTATCATTGCTTCTTCATACAAAGAATCATCAACGCCCGAGAGAGCCGCTATATAAATAATCGCTCCCCATC
>CATJNN010000023.1 GCA_949742185.1 uncultured Clostridia bacterium
ATATGGATCCGGCGCAATCTCTTTCTGGTGACGCCACAGCCGCAGTATTTGCGATTGCTTATAGTGATAATGCACAACCATCATATGTGCCTGCAAGTGATTCTAAATATGTTGCTGTGCTGAGATTTAATGTAAAAGCAGTACCGCCAGCCGGAACGAAAGTTTTTGATTTTTCAAAGGATGGAACATTTGATACATTAATGTTTGATATGGATGGAGCAGGTGCTGGATATGCATATGAAGATACTCTTGCAGAGAAGAAATTGGAATTGGTAGTAGATTATGATGCTTCGGGAGCAGATCTTTTCCCTGCACCAAAGACAGTGCAAGATGTAGCAGTAAAATCCGGAACAGTGCCTACATTATCTCCTATATATGCAGGTTCAACAAAAGATACAATCAGCTTTGCTAATTTGAAATTGAATGTTACATATACAGATGGTTCGTCAGCGGAGAAATCGCCCACAGCCTTGTATTATGGAAATGCGGGAGCTACAGCTTCAGCAGGTTTAACAGCTATTTCAGGTTCATTAAAGGCAACAACAGCAATGGATGGAAAGACTGTATACGCCGAGTATACAGAAGGCTCAGTAACAAAACTTATTTCAGTAGGAACACTTGGTGTGCAGCAGGATACAATTGATTCTATCGCGCTGGGCACCGGCAACAGCTTCACAACAAGCTATACAGTAGGCGGAACGCTGAAAACAGACGGTATCAGAGTAGCAATCGTATATAAATCCGGAGACCGATACAGCGCGATTGCACCGACAGATTTTGCAACACGCGGTCTTGAGCTGGTATTCGACAACAGCACAACGTTGCCTACGAGCCTGGCGCTTACAGACAGCGGTAAGAAAGTTTCTGTACGCGTGAAGAATGATACGTCTAAGAGCGTGGATATAGGTACAATCACGGTACAGAACGCAACAGCAAAAGATTTCACAATCGGCGGAACGCTTGAAGCGACGTCAACATATGGAGCAAAGACAGTAGGCGAGTTGCTTGCAAATATTTCAGCAGAACTTACAATGAGCGACAATAGTAAAGAAACAAAGACAGGTTATGCTGCTGTAACAGGAGCAGGTATTACAATAACAGTTGCAGCCGGAGACAATACACAGTATACAAATGCATCGGATAAGCTTAAAGCGGGAACATACACAGTTAAGGCTGAAGGTATGGGCAAGACTAAAGAGCACGCTACTAAGCTTACGGTAAATCCGCTTGCGGTAGCGGCTACAGTGACGGCAACAGGTATTGACAAGATATACGACGGTACAACAGCTTATACAGCGGCGAAGATTGCAGTAACAAATAAAGTAGGTTCTGATGTTGTAGAACTCGTTCCCACATACACATATGCGGATAAGAATGCCGGTTCTAAGACATTAACAATCGCATATAAACTTGAGGGTGCGGCTAAAGATAACTACACAACCACAGGCGCTACATTACCTACAACAGCAACAGGAGATATCACAACGAAAGAGCTTACTGTTGCAAATATAGGAAAAGTAGACGCAGTTAAGCTTGGCGCAACAGGTGACGCTCTGAAAGTAAGCGGCACATACACAGTTACAA
>CATJNN010000024.1 GCA_949742185.1 uncultured Clostridia bacterium
AAAGCGGTTGGGAGTTGAAGAGGGAACGCCTCTTAAGATTTCAACGATTGAATTCAGCTATAAAGACGACGACCTTGGCGATCCGCTCATAAACGATTATCATGCCATTGCAATAGGTGCGGCGACCCGCGAAGAGATTAATCAGATTACAGATATGACATTTAAAGTAAACGAGGTTTTAAAAGCGTATTTTAAGGGCGTAAATATTGAGCTTGTGGACTTTAAAATTGAATTTGGGCGCACGGCGGACGGAAAAATTATTCTTGCGGACGAAATTTCGCCTGACACATGCCGTCTGTGGGATGCGGACACTCATGAAAAACTGGATAAAGACCGCTTCCGCCGTGATATGGGAAATGTTGAAGACGCGTATCAGGAAGTGTTTAAGCGCATAGGTCTTTAATAGGAGGAAAAGAAGTGACGAATAAATATGAAAGTCCGTTAAACAGCCGTTATGCAAGCAAGGAAATGCAGTATATTTTTTCTCCGGACAAAAAGTTCTCCACATGGAGAAAATTATGGATTGCATTAGCAGAAAGCGAAAAAGAACTTGGGCTTGATATAACAGATGAGCAGATTAATGAGATGAAAAGCCATATTGAAGATATAAATTATGATGTGGCGGCAGAGAGGGAAAAAGAAGTGCGTCATGATGTTATGGCGCATGTGTACGCATTTGGAATGCAGTGTCCGAGCGCAAAGCCGATTATTCATCTTGGAGCGACAAGCTGCTATGTCGGAGATAATACGGATATTATTATAATGACCGAGGCTATGCGTCTTGTTGAAAAAAAGCTTGTTAACGTTATTGCTGAGCTTGCGAAGTTCGCAAAGATAAATAAGGATTTGCCGACGCTTGCCTTTACGCATTTTCAGCCGGCTCAGCCGACAACGGTGGGCAAGCGCGCTACGTTGTGGATTCAGGACTTGCTTTTGGATTTGGAGGATGTGAAATATCAGCTTTCAAAGGCTAAGCTGCTTGGCTGTAAGGGAACAACAGGCACACAGGCGAGTTTTATGGAGCTGTTTGGCGGAGACCATGAGAAGTGCAAGGAGCTTGACCGAAAAATTGCGAAAAAGATGGGCTATGATGATTGTTTTGCCGTAAGCGGACAGACATATCCGAGGAAACTGGATTCGCAAATGCTGGGCGTGCTTAGTGGAATCGCGCAAAGCGCATATAAATTTTCAAACGACATTCGTCTTCTGCAACATTTAAAGCAGATTGAGGAGCCGTTCGAAAAGTCGCAGATAGGCTCGTCGGCTATGGCGTATAAGCGTAACCCTATGCGTTCAGAGCGTATAGGCTCGCTCGCGCGGTATGTTATTGTAGACGCGCTTAATCCGGCAGTTACGGCGGCTACGCAGTGGTTTGAACGCACGCTTGACGATTCGGCAAATAAGCGAATCAGCATACCCGAGGCATTTCTGGCGATTGACGCAATTTTAAGTCTGTATATTAATGTTGTTGACGGTTTGGTTGTATATCCGAAGGTTATTCGTCAGCAGTTTATGCGGGAGATACCTTTTATGGCGACTGAAAATATTATGATGGACGCTGTTAAAAAGGGTGGAGACAGCTAGGAACTGCATGAAAAAA
>CATJNN010000025.1 GCA_949742185.1 uncultured Clostridia bacterium
AAAAATATAGCTCAAAGAAAATTATTACCTGATTTTTCTTCCTTTTAAAATTTTATTATAAATTGGCTGATTTTCATTTACATTTATATTTTTTTGTAATATACTTATTATACAAATCACAAATCAGGAGGATATATATAATTATGCAAAACATTCCAAAAGTTAAAATAGGTATAGTTGCGGTTAGCCGCGACTGCTTCCCCGAAAGTCTTTCGGTAAACAGAAGAAAAGCTCTTGTAAAAGCATACGCTGAAAAATATGGTTCAGACGATATTTACGAATGTCCGGTATGCATTGTTGAAAGTGAACTGCACATGAAGCAAGCTTTGGCAGATATAAAATCCGCCGGCTGCAATGCCCTATGCGTATATCTTGGCAACTTCGGTCCCGAAATTTCAGAAACTATGCTCGCACAACAATTTAACGGTCCAAAAATGTTTGTTGCCGCAGCTGAAGAGAATATCGCTGCTTTATCAGACGACCGCGGCGATGCATACTGCGGCATGTTAAACGCCAGCTACAACTTAAAACTAAGAAACACAAATGCGTACATACCCGAATATCCTGTCGGAGACGCATACGAATGCGCCGATATGATAAATGAATTTTTACCTGTTGCAAGAACGGTTATAGGACTTCACAGTTTAAAAATAATTTCATTCGGTCCGCGTCCGTTAAACTTCCTTGCCTGCAACTCCCCAATTTATCAGCTTTATCAGCTCGGCGTAGAAATCGAGGAAAACTCAGAACTTGATTTATTTGAGGCTTTTAATAAACATAAAAACGATGAACGAATACCGTCTGTCGTGGCCGACATGGAAAAAGAACTTGGAGAAGGCAATAAAAAACCGGAGATACTTGCTAAACTTGCACAATATGAGCTTACGCTGCTTGATTGGATTGAGGAACATAAAGGCAGTAAAGAATATGTCGCGATAGCAGGTAAATGCTGGCCGGCATTTCAGACTCAATTCGGTTTTGTGCCCTGCTATGTAAACAGCCGCCTGACCGGACGGGGTATTCCGGTCTCCTGTGAGGTTGATATTTACGGCGCGTTGAGCGAATATATCGGAACATGCGTATCGAAGGACGCCGTTACTTTACTGGACATAAACAACTCCGTTCCGAAAGATATGTTTGACGCGGATATAAAAAATAAATTCGACTATACTCATAAAGATACTTTTATGGGTTTCCACTGCGGAAACACCTGCTCGTCAAAGCTTGCTGCCTGCTCCATGAAATATCAGAAAATCATGGCGCGGAGTCTGCCGGTAGAAGTTACAAACGGCACTCTTGAGGGCGACATTGCAGCCGGAGACATTACTTTTTTCCGTTTACAGTCAACCGCCGACGCCAAATTGCGCGGATATATTGCAAACGGCGAAGTTCTTCCTGTTGCAACACGTTCATTCGGCTCAATCGGCGTATTTGCAATTCCTGAAATGGGACGTTTTTACCGCCATGTTCTGATTGAAAAAAACTATCCTCATCACGGCGCCGTTGCATTCGGACATCACGGCAAAGCGCTTTACGAGGTGTTTAAATATATCGGCGTACCCGTTGATGAAATCGGATTTAATCAGCCAAAAGATATGAGATATCCAACAGAAAATCCATGGAAATAAACCTGTTAAAATCATTTCAAAAAATTACGGCAAA
>CATJNN010000026.1 GCA_949742185.1 uncultured Clostridia bacterium
AGGTACAAGATTGTAGCTTTGAAATATAAAACCTATCTTACGGCGACGGAAAATAGTAAGCGCGTCGTCTTTTAGTGAAAAGATACTTTTTCCGTCCACCTCTACAGTACCGCTTGTAGGTCTGTCAAGACCGCCGAGCATATGCAGAAGTGTTGATTTACCGCTTCCCGAAGTACCAACAATTGCTGCAAACTCACCGTCAGCAACAGACAGATTAACTCCGTCAAGCGCTTTCACAACAGTATCACCGCTGCCATAATATTTTTTCAGATTGTTTGTTTTTAAAATATCCATAACTTTTTCCTCCATAAAAATAGTGAACATAAATATTATCTTACATTCACTACAATACAATATGAATCTTTCTCAAATCTTTCTCAAATCTTACATTTTTGAAAGATTTGCTTGTTTAGGGAGAAAAACCGAAAATACAGACCCTTCTTTAAGCCGAGAAGATACCTTTATATATCCGCCCTCTTTTGACAATATCTCTCGCGCAAGATATAGCCCCACTCCCACGCCCTTTTCCCCGCTCACTTCCGCCGAACGATAAAAACGATTAAAAATCTTAGCCGTATCTTCCTCGCTTATTCCTATCCCCGTATCTGCCACATCAATTCTTACAAACATCTCGTAATCCTTTGCAGATACTATAACGCTCCCTCCGCACGACGTATATTTCAAGGCATTGTCTATTATATTCGACACCGCCTCGGATGTCCATTTTAAATCAAATTCAGCTTTCAAATCGGGCAGTGCATCAAAAATAAGACTTATGCCCTTCTTTTCGGCAACAGCATAATAGTCTATGTTATTAAAAATCTGTAAAATACTGTTTTCTTTCGGTATTACGGACACAATTCCATTTTCAAGACGCGATGTCTTAACCAGCGCCTGAATTAAAAATTTCAGCTTGTCTGTTTGACTTTCTATATGAAGCAATAAATCCTTTGAGTTCTTATCTAAATTATCGGATTCGTTTAAAAGCTGTGTATATATAAGAATATTTGAAAGTGGTGTTTTTGTCTGATGAGAAATATCGCTCACTAATTCCTTTATTGCGTTGCGTTCTCTTACAATCTGATTCTTAGCTGTTTTTCCCGCAGCAAGATAGCGATACATTTTTGCTTCCAGTTTCGACAGCCTGCTTTCAGTAAAGTCACTTTCAGAAAAATCTCCGTTAATTGCGTTTTCAAGCATCGCGTCAATCTGTTTTAATATCCTTGACGTTCGTATATAAATAAAAAGCTCAGAAAATATAAAAACAATAATAATGATAATAAAAAATATACCGCGCATTATTTCTTCTCCCATACATATCCCAATCCGTACACCGTTTTAATCGGCGCATTCACAAGCTTTTCACGCAGACGGCGCACAGCGACAGACAGCGCGTTTTCCTCCACAAATTCTGCCCCCTCAGACCATACCCTGTCAATCAAAGTGTCGCGGGTTAATGTTATTCCTATATTATTTACAAATAACTTTAACAGCTTCTGCTCAGTTTTGCTTAATTCTACAAACTCATTGTTTGCAGAAAATATCATTTTATCAAAATCAAATTCAAATCCATCCCAAATAAATATACTTTCCAAATTATCATTGCGTCTTAATACCGCGTTCACTCTTGCGCGAAGCACCGCAAGAGAAAACGGCTTTGTTATATAATCGTCTGCGCCGCTTTCCAGCC
>CATJNN010000027.1 GCA_949742185.1 uncultured Clostridia bacterium
ATGAAAATTAAATATTTTTATTAATATAACAAAACGTTAACAAAAAATTTACCATTTCAGCACACAGTATTGACAAAACCGTTATTTAAGAGTATAATTGTATTGTATAAATATAAGTATAAGCAGATATAGGGGGATATATTATGCGATTTACAAAATTTTATTCAAGGGTTTTGTCGACGGTGATGACCGCGGCAATGTTATTATCAAGTATTCCGCAGGTTGGTTTAGCGGAAGGTACATATAATATTCCAGAGGGGGTTCAGGCAGCGACAGCGAGCGCGGCTCCTACGACCGCCCCAGATGCATTGGGCGGCGTTGGGAATAATGCTCAGGCAGACAACGCCGCCGCACAGGACGACAATACTGCAAACGGCACGGCATCCGCAAATACAAACGCGGGGGTCGGGTCTATTAATCGTGCAGGAATTAATGCGGCGACAAATGAGAAAAAATACTCCCCTATAACCCTTGATAAAGAAATGATTGGTTTCCTCTCAGCGGGCACAACCGTTACGGTTACTGCTACGCTGGACAACGCTGCTCTCGGCGAGATTGAATGGTGCGCTGAGGACAACGGGAAGCTTTATATCCCCGAGACTATAACAGAAAACGGAAAGAGCACCGCGGAGATTACATGGGTGCAGGGCACAGGCGAAGCTAAGTTTTATGCGCGTCTTAAGAATAAGCCGAGCGTTTATGTTGAAGGCACGGCGATGCTTTTCGGCGACGATAGCGCGCAGCAGACAAACGAGCAGACCGAGCTTATGCAGCCGGAGAGCGAAGAGATTAAAGATTTGCTCCGCGAGATGGTTATGGGCGGCTTAACACAGGATCAGTCTCCGTATGATTTATCAGAGATTATCGCTGAGCTTAACGCTGAGCCAAGCGAAGAGGAGCTTAAAGCTTTTGCTGAGGCAAACAGCAAGACAGACGAAGCAACTCCTGTTCCGACGGCTGAGCCTACGCCCGAGCCGACGGCAGAACCAACGCCGGTTCCATCTGCGAAGCCAACGGCAGCTCCGACCGCTGCACCGAAGCAAACCGCTGCGCCAACAGCGAAACCGGAGAAATCCGAGGACGAGTCCGTGAAGGTCGATGAAGCGGATAAGTCTGACGAAAGTTCGGTTAGTTTGATGAGCGCGGAAAACGACGACAAGGCTAACACAGAGCCAACCGCTTCAGGTGATGATGAAAAACAGGAAAACACACCAAAAGATGAGCCAACAGAAAAACCTGCGGCTACAACTGCTCCGACACCAACAGTAAAACCGAAAGCAGAACCAGAAAAAGAACCGGCCGCAAACAACTCGTCTGACAAAAAAGATAACTCGTCAGCCGTGTCTTCTGGTGTATCATCAAGTGAACAGAAAGACAACAAAGAAAGCAACGTTGTTAGTGATGATAATGTATTAGACGGCTCAACACTAAAACCAACAACAGAGCCGACAACAAAACCAACGGCATCACCAACAACTGAACCAACATCTTCGCCAACACCCACACCATCAGCCACAAGCGGAGCTGATAAGACTACAGTCGAAGCTTCATCAACAACAAATGGAGCCGAGACTAATGGTGTGGTCAACAAGGAAATTTTGGAAACGGAGCCGGATGAAAATAATGTCGAATTTTCGGCGGATTCCGACAAAAACGGTGAAGATGATATAGTATACATTATCGGTACCGATAATGCAGTCTCCGCCGCGGCGCAAA
>CATJNN010000028.1 GCA_949742185.1 uncultured Clostridia bacterium
ATATCCGCTCTCTCCGAAATAGCCTGAGCGTCGGCCTCGGTTATCTCTCCGTCTCCGTTTACGTCGCATATCCTGTATATGTATATCTTGTTTCCAGTTTCGGTTATGCGGTCGGGGTAGGCGTACATGCGTATGTCGGCGCGGTTTATGTCGCCGTCGAGGTTCGCGTCGCCTATGCGGCCGGTTATAACGACCGTGCCTGTCTCGGAGATTGTGTCATCGCCATCGGCGTAGGAGTATTCTACGGCGTAGATGCCGGGGACAGTGTGTATGCCGAGGGCTTCTTCGCTGCCTATCACTATGTCTCCGGCTTCCTGCGCCTGAGCGAGACCGTCTGTGCCTGCGGTCATTGATTTAACGTTTTTAACCGTTATGGTTATCTGTTCGTCCGGCACCCTTGTCATATCGTCGTAGTAAGCGGCGAAGCCGTCTGTTCCGAGCGCGAAGAGGTCTTCGACGAATATAGCGTATTCGTCCTTGTCCATGTCGGCTGTGTCTGTCCATGCGTCTGGGGTGTATGTTACGCCGTTGAAAATGCGTGTTTCGTCGAAAGCTTCGCGCATTTCCTGTTTTTGTTCGGGAGTGAGGCTTTGGTCTGCGGCTATTTTCCCGTAGGGGGAGTTGCCGAAGGCAAGGCTTGAGCGGGCAAGTATTTCAAGATTAGGCGGAGTCACCGATGCCGAGTAATTTTTGTTTTGTATATTTATGTTGATTGAGTATACGCCTATTTCGGAAACTGATTCGGCGTTGTCCGCGCCGTAGGAAACTGTGAAGAGTTCTTCAAAGTTTTCGGGCGGAGTTACTGACGCCGTGCGTTGTTCGCCGCTGTAGAGGTATCTTGTATTTTCAGCGGTGAACGATATAGTTTTGGGGCTTACGGTAAACTGCGCGTCTGTTACGGAGCCGAGTTCGTGTATACCGTCGGTTATTGTTATTACCGTGGTGTAGGTTCCGGCTTCGGTTACGGCCTCGAGGGGTTCTGAGGTCTCGTCCTCGGCGTTTAAGTATGCGACTGTATATGTGAGACCTTCCATGTCGGAATCGGGGGTTACTTTTGCCTGCTGAGGCTCGCCCGTGTATACGGACGGATGTTCCGATACTGTAAAATTAATACCACTATATATATCCAGTTTTACATTTTCGGGAGAGATTGCGCCGAGAGCGTAGTTGTCTCCCGCGGTTAGCTTTATAGATATATTGTATATGCCTTTTGCCGACACGTCGGCGTATTCCTCGGTGATATCGGGAGTAGCCTCGTCGTCGTAGGTTACGGTGTACGCTGTGAAACCGGGTATGTCGGGTTCGACTGTTGCTTTGTATTTTTTAGAACTGTCTGAGGCGTCGTATTTTTGTCTGTAGTCGGTGACTGTGAAGTTTACGGATTTCGGGGCGACTGTAAATGCGGTGTCGCCTGTTATTGTTCCGATACCGTATGCGCTGTCGGTTATTGTTATAACTATTTCATAGTCTCCGGCGTTTAATACGCCTGCGGGAACTGCGGGCGGTTCCTCGCCGCCTGCTTCTTCGTCTGTTTCCTCGCCGGACGAAAGATTGTTTTCTGTAATTTTCTTGTAGGTTACAGTATAGTCTGCAAAGCTTTCCGGATTTGGAGTGATTGTCGCCTCCTGATACTCGCCTGTGTAGACGGACGGGTGATTTGAGATTGTGAAATCAACCGGCAGAAGAATCCGAAGCTTTACATTTTCGGGGGAGATTGTTCCGAGAGTGTAGTTGTCTCCCGCGGTTAGCTTTATGGATATTGAGTACGCGCCCGCTTCGGAGACTTCTGTATATTCCTC
>CATJNN010000029.1 GCA_949742185.1 uncultured Clostridia bacterium
ATAATATTATTATTTATATCAACAATACCATATTTCCCATTCTTTTTTGCAATAATATATCCATTACTCAAATGATATTCTTCATACTCATCACCTTTAAATACAACATCAAACATATTATTAATCACACGACATCGATCACCCTCTCCAACTACAGCATAACCACATTCGAAGTCGCTTATCGGTTCTATACCAAAATCTGCCGCTATATTTCCGTAATGGTCTATATACATGTTCTTATCACGCCCCATTTCGTCTGTATAATTTACAGCACCCAAACCATCATGAAATGGATGTAATGTAGCATCATCGTATTCTACAATTACATCATTATTCTGTGTAATATAGCATACAGAATCATAATCTTTTCTAACAGGTGCTATCCCCTCAGAAAAAGCTTCTGCATCATAATATTCACATGGAATAATCATTTCACCATCAGTATTTATATAACCATAAGAATAATTTTTATCAGCAACAACTGCTTTTCCTTCCGAAAACTCACTCGCATACGCATATTTGGGCGAAATCTTAACATTTCCATTTTCATCGGTATAGCCATATAAATAACCACACTCATCATCTTCTACACCGAACCAAAGTCTCACTGGATATGCAACAGAAAAATCTTTGTTAATCACAATTGTTTTCCTATCATGATCCCATTCTACTTTACATTCAAACAATTCCGCAATCTCACGCACAGGCATATATGCACGGTTATTTACTGTAACAACAGGACTTTTTAGAGTTTTCATATATCCATCTATTTTTACTTCAATATCTGTAATATCTGCCAAAATACAATTATCTTCAAAATGATTTGGCTCACTTTTTTCAATATCATTTACATTGCCTATATCACTGATTTTTATAATCTCATTATCTCCATCATACACAACATATAGCATTAAAAGTTCCGCTATATTTCTAAGAGGTAAATAAGTACGATTATTACTCATTAACATAGAATTATTAATATGAGCAGGAACGCCATTAATATCAATGCTAAAATCAACAACCTCCATATTTAATGATTTATCTTCATTCGCTATAACACATATATTACTTGTTAGCAATATAATAATTAAAATAATACTAAATATTCTTTTATTCATAAAAATCTCCATCTTCTATAAACCAACATAATATCTAGCCACATCTAATGGAGTCACTTTAACTCCATTAACTTCTCCATTATAAATTGATGTACCTTTAAACATTTTATTTGTAGCCATCATAGCAAAATCTACTTCTTGCCGCGGCATCCTTTTCGCATCATTCATAACAGATAGAATAGTCTTCGGTATACCCTCGTCACTTTTATTATATAAATCATCTAAATCAAATGCCGTATGACCAAACTCTTGTGCAGCAATTAGACCTAATTCCGTTAAATTGTATACATTCATACCATTACATATATGCATTTTAATTTCTTTCTTTTTTAATCTTGAACCGGTAGACTTTCCATTTTTGCCATCTATAGTAATATAAATAGCTTTCTGTATACTACTAGGTTCTTTCAGCACAGTAAACTGTGTAATAATATTTTTCCCCTTATAATCACCGCTCCATTGTGACGTAATGCCATCTACAACTGCCTGTTCATACGCTTCTCTCGGATATTTTCCTGCATATATATACTCACCGTTAGAATCTTTATTTAACATCTGATTATCAATAATAACTTTTGCTATTAAATAATGGTATTACCACTTTCTTGAATTGAAATCTCAGGGGACTTTTCAACACTGCCACCATTCAACACAACATTCGCCGCCATATTTTCCAGACTTACAAATCCATGGTTATAAGCTTGTATAACTGAATTAATATTGC
>CATJNN010000030.1 GCA_949742185.1 uncultured Clostridia bacterium
GAATTATTTTTGCTGTTAGCTTTGCAAACGCAATTAATAAAAACAATTAGTAAAGTTAAACCTAGGATTGTTTTTATAATACGGTTTCAAAGCTAAATCGGAAATGTTTTGTCAGACGGGCTGTTCTTGCTCGTCTGCGATATGTATTCTTTCATAGTCCATACAGAGTTTTTGAAGTATCTGATTAGTCTCGTTGCTTTTTGAACGGTTTATAATATAGATTTCCGAACGGGGATTTTGGCACATAAGACATCGGATTATACATTCGGCATTCTCACATGAGTCTGGAATTTCAGCTATAACCGGACTATGCGTGTTGCCGTGCATAATTCGACGGTACACAAACGCGCATAGCGAGAGCGCGCCAACGATGGCGAATGCATATAATACTATCATCATGACAATTCACTCCTTTTAGTTACAATATAATATGATACAGCCGATAATTTGGTGACGGCGACATTTTCAGCAAATTCACCAATGTATGCAATCCTTTATTGACAAATATCACAGTTTTAGGTATTATAATAAGTAATAAACAGCGTGTGTTTTAGAATAGGAGGTTTTCATATGGGGCTTACACTGGCAGAAAAGATTTTGAAAGAGCATATTGTAGACGGTGAGATGATAAAAGGGTCTGAAATCGGTATAAAAATTGACCAGACTCTCACTCAGGACGCGACCGGAACAATGGCGTATCTTGAATTTGAGGCTATGGGCGTGCCGCGCGTAAAAACGGAGCGTTCAGTAGCGTATATTGACCATAATACTCTGCAAAACGGATTTGAAAACGCCGACGACCACCGTTTTATCGGAAGCGTTTGTAAAAAGCATGGAATATATTTCTCGCGTCCCGGTAACGGCATATGTCATCAGGTTCATCTTGAACGCTTCGGAGCGCCGGGGAAAACGCTTATAGGTTCGGACAGTCACACGCCGACCGGCGGCGGGATTGGTATGATAGCGATAGGCGCGGGCGGCATGGACGTTGCCGTTGCAATGGGCGGCGGCGCGTATTACATAACATGCCCGAAGATTGTTAAGGTTGAGCTTTTGGGTAAGCTTTCTCCGTGGGTTGCCGCAAAGGATATTATTCTTGAGGTTTTAAAGCGTATGTCGGTTAAAGGCGGCGTTGGCAAAATTATTGAATACACAGGCGAGGGCGTGAAAACTCTTTCTGTTCCTGAACGCGCGACAATAACGAACATGGGTGCGGAGCTTGGAGCTACAACCTCAATCTTCCCGTCTGACGAAACGACGCGCGAGTTTCTCCGCGCGCAGGGCAGGGAAGATGTGTATATTCCGCTGTCGGCTGATGAGGACGCGGAATATGACGAGGTTATAATTATTGATTTATCAAAGCTTGAACCGCTTGCAGCGTGTCCGCATTCTCCGGATAATGTCAAATCTGTCGGAGAATTGGGCGCGATGAAGATTGACCAGGTTTGCATAGGCTCGTGCACAAATTCGTCGCTTATGGACATGATGAAAGTTGCGCACATATTAAAGGGAAAAACAGTTCATCCTGATGTATCTCTTGCAATCGCTCCGGGGTCTAAACAGGTGCTTAACATGCTTGCGGAAAACGGCGCTCTTGCTACTATGATTTCGGCGGGTGCGAGAATACTTGAGAGCGCATGCGGACCTTGTATTGGAATGGGTCAGTCGCCGAATTCAAACGGTATATCGCTGCGTACTTTTAACCGTAATTTTGAGGGACGCTCAGGCACAAAAGACGGACAGATTTATTTAGTATCTCCTGAAGTTGCGGCGGCGTCCGCGCTGACGGGCGTGCTGGCAGACCCGCGTACGCTGGGCGACATGCCGAAGTTTGAAATGCCGAAGCAGTTTATGATTAACGATAATATGA
>CATJNN010000031.1 GCA_949742185.1 uncultured Clostridia bacterium
GAACTTTTTTTGCACTGTTTATTTTTCAATGTACGACTGCCGTCTCAAAGACAGCTCATTTATTATATCACCCCCCTCCCTCTATGTCAATACCTTTTTGCAAAAAATTTGCGATTTTTTTATTTTTTTGTTATTACAGCATATGAGACAATAATATGGGAAACAAATATGATGATAAAACATCATAAAATCCATGCGCTATTATTAACGGCAAAAGACTTTTTCTTTTTGAAAAATATAAGTACGTACAAAGTATAATTGTAT
Source organism: uncultured Clostridia bacterium (assembly GCA_949742185.1). Taxonomy (GTDB): domain Bacteria; phylum Bacillota; class Clostridia; order UBA1381; family UBA1381; genus CATJNN01. The sequence goes on from CATJNN010000031.1 coordinate 265, forward strand.
TTATAGCAATGCTGAAAAACTCTCCAAAAACAAAACGTATTGGCGGCCAATGAACCATATAAAATAGCAATACATTAAGCCCAATTACCAACGCTTTTACTTGAAGCAGTTCTGGAGATTTCTGCAAAATAAAACCTCTGAAAACCAATTCTTCCGCTACTCCCACACATAAAAAGCAATAAATTGAACCTGTAACAATCTCTTTCCAATTAAATGTTTCTGAAATCAGTGAAAAATCAGCTTTCACCAAGAAAAGCGCTATCAGCTGAATAACAAACATAATTAATCCCATCATCAGTCCCTTAAAAATATCAAAAAAAGAAAAATCACTTAATCCAATAAAATCCAACGGCTTTTTTTCAATCGCGACAACATACAAAACAACCAATATACTTACCGTAAAATACATTACCGCTCCGACTGCAAGCCCCGCCGCTCCCGGCGTTTGCAAAAGCGGTCCGCATACCGCCCCCAAAACCGGAAGCAACAAGAAACAAAACATTATCTCCGCGCATATCCTTAATCTTCTCATTGCACATCACCAACTTTTTATCCAAATATATTATTAATTTTCTGTTCCATTGCCATTGCCATCTTCTCATGCTCCGCCATATCCATATGCACGCCGTCCTCCACAGAAGCAACCGCATACTGCGCTGCATCCAAAAAATCAGCATGTTCTTCATCCGCCACCTTTGCAATAACCGATGCCGCCTCCTGCGACGACACAATCGACTGTTCGTCATATAATTCTGAAAATATCGGATGACTACACATTTCAAATCTTATTAAAATCGGCGAAACAAGCAAAAATCTGGTCCGCTCTCCAAATTGCATACGATACTCCCGCACATAAATGCGCAACGCTTCCCCAACCTCTTCGGGCGACGCATGATTTTCTTTCAAAAAATCATTTGTACCAAGCATAATAACTACAAGCTCAAACCGATTATCCTCCTGCAAATATCTCCTCCGAAACGACGCAATTCCGTTATGTCCGGCTTCATCTATCTCCCCAAAAACAGTCGCTCTGCCGCAGGTTCCATCCTCCACAACCTCAAAATTTCTGAGCCGCTCATTCAATATCACAGTCCATCTGCGCTCTAATCTTGAACAGTCTATAGGATTGTGCCCCCAAGTATTTGAATCACCAAAGCATAAAATCCTTTTCATGTATCACACCGCCTTTACCATATTCCCAACACATGCTGCATCACTATACTCACGGCAGAAATTGCTCCCCAGCAGCAAAGTCCCAGAAAAATTGGTTTTCCTCCGGTTTTAATCAGCTTTATGATATCCGTATTCAAGCCTATTCCGGCCATGGCCATAACTATAAAAAACTTTGACAATGTTTTCAGCGGCGAAAACCATTCTGGCGGAACACCAAATGACGTTGAGACAGTTGTAATAACCGACGCCAGAACAAAAAACAATATAAAAAACGGAAATATCTTTTTCAGTGAAAACGACGCTCCTGTCGTTTTCACTTTTCTCGTGCGATAAAACGCTAAAACAAGCGTAATTGGAATAATCGCAAGCGTACGAGTGAGCTTAACAATCGTGGCTCCATCAAGAGTATTTGCGCCGATATGCATTCCATCCCATGCTGCAGCGGCTGCCGTAAC
>CATJNN010000032.1 GCA_949742185.1 uncultured Clostridia bacterium
AACGCTGTTGAAGCTGCTGAGAAAAGCAAAGACAGCCGACTTGCAAGAGAATTGATAGTTGCCCTGCCGATTGAATTACAGCTTGATGAATGGAAGTCTATTTTACATAAATTCATAACAGAAAATTGCGTTGACAAAGGTATGTGCGCTGATGTAAATATTCACGATACAGACGGACACAATCCTCACGCGCATATTTTATTGACTGTGCGCCCTCTTGATGAAAAGGGCAAGTGGCAAGCAAAGACACAGAAAGAATATCTTTGTAAGCGTGGGAATGAGGAATGCAGATTTACCGCTGATGAATTTAAGGCGGCTCAAGCTGACGGTTGGGAAAAACAATATCAATATTTTGTAGACAAAAAGAAAATCTATATGACACCTACCGAAGCTAAAGCGCAGAATTTAGAAAGAGCGTCCAAAAATCCTAAAAGTACACGTTATGGCAGACAAAATCCTATATGTGCCGAATGGAACAGCGAGGAACAAATCATCAAATGGCGCAAAGCGTGGGAAGATGTTATCAATCTTGAATTGGAACGGAAAAACATATCAGAGCATATTGATTGCCGCAGTTTTTCCGAGCGCGGCATAGATGAACAGCCAACAATTCACGAGGGAGTTACCGCGCGGATTATAGAAAAATGCGGTGGTGTTTCTGACCGTTGTGAACTCAACAGACAAATCCGAAAGGATAACGCTTTACTTCGTGAGTTAAAAGAATTAGTAAATAATTTATCTGAAATAGTTGAAAATACTGTTACCAAAATCGCTGAAAAATTAGAGAATATCCGTAGCAATCTGATTACGCTGAAATATAAATTTATATTCAATAAAAAGCAAATTAAACAAGTTGAAACGGAAAAACAAATTACACCGAATTTGATTAAACAATATAGAGATTTAACAACAGAAATTGAACAGAAAACAGCAGAGTACAAAAAGGTAAAATCTGAAAAGACCGCTTGCAGTCCATTAAATATATTCAAGCAAAAACAGCTATCGAAACAGCTTGACGCATTGACGGAGAAAATCAAGAAACTAACATCAGACAAAGAATTTGTATTATTTGAATTAGGCTGTAAAACTGAAAAAGATGTTGATATAGTAGAAGCAAATTATAAATATAACCTTAACGCTGCCGATAAATTAAAGGCTAAAAATTCTGATTTACAAGCGGAATACACTGAAGAAAAAGCGAATTATATTGAAATCAAAAGTAGTATTCAGCCCGAAAATACATCAGCCGTACAAGCGGAACGGACAGAAATTCAAGCTGACGGAATACGGCAAACGCGCAAGGAATTAGAAAATATCTACAAAGGAAAATTTGATGATGATATATTTACAGAAGCGAAAAATACCATCAATAATGATTTAGGCGAAAAGCCTTTGAGAAAATCGCTTGTTAGTCAGATAGAACAATGCAAAAAGCAACAGCAGAAAACAATCCACAAAAAACACGAACAAGAGCGATAATATAAATTTTTCTATACTTCATTGACATAAATTCAGCTACGCTATATAATTTAACTAATACAAACTTATGGAAGGAATACAAAATCAATGAATAGAATTTTAATTATTGATGATGACAAAGAATTATGTGCTTTAATAAAACAGAGCGTTATTCAGGAAGATATAGAAGCTGATTATTGCAATTTGGGAGCAGAGGGATTGACTAAATTAAAAGAAAATGATTATCAGCTTATTATTTTAGATGTAATGATGCCGGGAATGGACGGTTTTGAAACATTAGAAAAAATAAGGCAAGATAGCGATATTCCCATTTTAATGCTGACATCAAAAAATGACAATATTTCAAAGGTAAATGGATTGCGTTCGGGCGCTGATGATTATTTAACAAAACCGTTTAATATGGACGAGCTTATAGCGCGTATTATTTCTTTAATTCGCCG
>CATJNN010000033.1 GCA_949742185.1 uncultured Clostridia bacterium
AAGTTGCGGAGCAACGATAAAAATAATTCTGGGTTTGGATGTCGCGAATTATTTTCATTAACAGAGTTGCGGAGCAACGATAAAAATAATTCGGGGTTCGACGCCCCGAATTATTTTCATTATATGAGCAAGTCTATAAGCCGGGTTCTGTATACGACGATCATCTATCTTCGCGGCGCATTACTGCGCCGCTCCAGCCACCAAATCAAAAGCACGCCGAGCAGGCTTAACGCTTTTTATGAGGTGTTGCTCCGGGTGGGGTTTACACGGGGAAGTAGTCGCCAGTTCCCCGGTGCGCTCTTACCGCACCTTTCCACACTTGCTCTCAGTAAATGAGGGCGTTTCTTTTCTGTTGCACTATCCTTGGAGTCGCCTCCACCGGGGATTACCCGGCACCCTTGCTCTGCGGAGCCCGGACTTTCCTCATGCACAGCCTTTCGGCTTATACACGCGACCGCCTGACTTACTCGGAACTATACTACCATATTTCTGTTTGAAAGTCAATAAACGACATTCATAAATTGTTCATAAAATCGGCAAAATCATTTAATTTTTTATTCATACGCAAGACAAAAGTATGTTGTATGATAAAACCATGATAAAGAAAAGTAATTGGATTGGAGGCGCAAACCATGAAACGGTATCCATATACTGAATCAACTGAAATGATTATTTATGAGGCAAAACCAAAGAAAAAACGTACTGCGCGTCCGTGGGTTGCATGCTTGTGCTCGGCGTTGGCGGCAAGCGTAATGACAGCGGGGCTTTGCGGAGGAGGAATGTTCCTTTATTCAAAAAACATTGCTTCTCAGCAGGGACAGAACATAACAATACAGGCAAACACGTCGGACGTTTCTCAGCTAAGCACAAATTCTCAGGCGTTAACGGTGCCGCAGATTGCGGAGAAGGTTGGTCCGAGCGTTGTGGGAGTTATAAATAAAGCGGTGGTATCGCCGCAGCAGTATTATAATCCGTTCACGGGCAGAACATATTCAATCGGAGGATCGGACAATAAAGCGATTGAACAGGGAAGCGGTTCGGGAATTATAATAAGCAGCGACGGCTATGTTGTTACAAACGAGCATGTTATTTCCGGCGCGACTGAAATTTCAGTTATTTTAAACACCGGTGAAGAATGTGCGGCAACGCTTATCGGCAAGGACTCAAAAACAGATCTCGCAGTGCTGAAAATTGAAAAAGCAGGGCTTACTGCGGCAATTCTCGGAGATTCTGAAAAACTGAAAGCGGGAGAGCCGGCAATTGCTATAGGTAATCCGCTTGGTCAGGAACTGGCAGGAACGGTTACATCGGGAGTTATCAGCGCTGTGAACAGAACTATGACTGTTGAAAATAAAACGTATAATCTGATACAGACCGACGCCGCGATTAATCCAGGTAATTCAGGCGGCGCGCTGGTAAACCAGTACGGCGAGGTTATCGGTATTAATACTATAAAGCTTTCATCCGGCGATGTTGAGGGTATAGGCTTTGCGATAGCGATATCAGAGGCGAAGCCGATTATTCAGCAGCTTTCGCAGAACGGTTATGTTTCCGGCAGACCGTTGGTTGGCGTATCGGTGCAGGAATCGAGAAGCGGGCTTATAGTTGCCGGCGTAACGGCGGGAAGCGGAGCGGAGAAAGCTGGACTTCAGGAATACGACCTAATTGTTAAAGTTGATGGTCAGGCAGTGAAAACGTCGAAGGAGCTTAATGAAATCCGCGATAAAAAATCGCCGGGTGATACTATTACATTTACTATCGTAAGAAACGGCGAGCTTATGGATGTTCCGATTGTTCTGACAGAGGAAACTCCGTCGGAGGAAAATTAATAATGATTACGAGTTTTTAATTGATATACCCCGTATTGATAGTAATATCAATACCCCCATCCTTTTTTTCATAATTAGTCCCGCAGAATATCTGCGGGA
>CATJNN010000034.1 GCA_949742185.1 uncultured Clostridia bacterium
CTCATGCGCTTTCACCACATCGTCAAGCCTGTCCACCTCATCTGTTTCAATATACGGCGGATTTGACACTATAACATCATATCTTCCATAAATAGTGTCATGAATAATATCACGCCGCTCAAACAAAACACGTCCGTTCACGCCGTTTTTCTTTGCATTATACTGCGCTATATCAAGCGCGCGGCGGCTTATGTCAATTCCCCGCACATACGCCTTTTGGTCGTAATACGCTATGCTCACGGCAATGCACCCGCTCCCCGTGCCAATATCAAGCGCCGCCGCGCCTTTTCCGGCAAGTCTCATAAGCACGTGCTCAACAAGCGTTTCCGTGTCCGCGCGCGGAATAAGCACATCGGGCGTCACCTTAAACTCAAGCGACATAAACTCCTGCGTCCCAAGCATATACTGAAGCGGCTCTCCCGCACACCTGCGCTTCACAAGTGATTCTATTACCGCCCTGTCGGGCTCGTCTACTACATCGCTGCCCCTGAGCACCATGTCTATAGGCTTTAAACCAAGCACAGTCCGTACAATTAAATTCGCTTCAAAAATAGCGTTGTCAATCCTGTTCCATTTGAGAGCATGGATACAATCTGTCAGCAAATCACGAATTACCATCTATCGTCACCGTCGTTTTCCGGTATAACGCTTTGCATTGAACGAATGGCAACCTCTATCTGACTGCCGTCCGGCTCGCGCGTTGTGAGTCTCTGAAGCCACAGCCCCGGTTTTGTTAAAAGAGCAACGCATTTATTCGCGCTCCTGCCCGCAAGCTTAATTATTTCATACGATACTCCCGCAATAACGGGCAAAAGAGCAAGGCGCATAAGCACACGCAAAACTATTCCCGTGCGCGGAAGACATGAATATAAAATAATACTCACAATCATAACAAACAGCAAAAAGCTCGTGCCGCACCGCGGATGAAAACGAGAATGTTTTTTCACGTTCTCAACTGTCAGTTCCTCCTCGGCTTCATAACATGCTATTGTTTTATGCTCTGCTCCGTGATATTCAAACACGCGCTTAATATCTTTCATCTGAGAAACAAATGCAAGATAAACAACAAAAATCACCATACGCAGTATACCTTCCGTAATGCTTGTAAACATTGACGACTGCGCAACTGTCTGCATCGCAGGCGTTGATGGAATAAATGTTCCGCCCATAAGCACAGCTTCAACGCCGCGCGTTATAAGAGTAGGCAGAAGAATAAAAAGTCCAACGCTGAGCACAAGCGAAATAATAACGGCAACATATATAACAATATCTTTAATTTTATCTCCAAATTTATCTTCAAGCCAGCGGTCGAACTTACTTTCAGCCTCCTCATCATCCTCCATTTCAATGAAATCTGCAGAAAACATCAGTGCTTTCATACCTATGATAAGGCTTTCAAAAAAATTCACGCATCCGCGCACCACCGGAAGCCTAAAAAAAGCGTTATGCTTTTTTGTGCCGTTTTCGTCCACCTTAATCTCAATCTCTTTATCAGGCTTTCGCACTGCGCAAGCCGTCTTATGCGGTCCGCGCATCATAACGCCTTCTATAACAGCCTGTCCGCCTATTGATGTTATGCGTTTTGGTTGTTCGCTCATAATAATCTCCATAGCCTTTCCGCCCATAAATAATAATTAAAATTTCAAACTCTTTGCCATGGGCAGACAAAGCGTTAAATAATAATTTTTGTTTCTCCCGCCGGAGTCTTCGCTTTCAGAAAACACAACGATAATCAAATCTGTCGACGTAATTTTTCTAATAATTTTCTGCGTATTACTTTCTTTTTATATGCTTTGATATTCTGTTCTTATAAAAGCTTATAAACATAGTCAGTGCGGCGTCGTATATAACGAATACGGCAAGAGCCGCAGTCACAACCGCCGATACCGGATACACAATACTTTCCGCCGCCGCCCGAAAAAGCAGAAACGCTAGTCCTATAACCAATAATGCACCCGCAAGCTTTATCAGCATTTCCATCCACAGCCGACGA
>CATJNN010000035.1 GCA_949742185.1 uncultured Clostridia bacterium
CCCACCATAATTTTTTAAATGGCCCGGTAGTTCAGTTGGTTAGAACGCTAGCCTGTCACGCTAGAGGTCGTGGGTTCGAGCCCCATCCGGGTCGCCATTTAATTTGCCTCTGTAGCTCAGTCGGTAGAGCAGGGGACTGAAAATCCCTGTGTCGATGGTTCGATTCCGTCCGGAGGCACCATAATAACCTTATGGTATATGCGGGAGTGGCTCAGTGGTAGAGCGTCACCTTGCCAAGGTGAACGTCGCGAGTTCGAATCTCGTCTTCCGCTCCATAATCTATGTGCAAAAGACGCTCTTCTGATGCGTCTTTTGTTACATAATATGCATGGGGTTTATATCATAAATAAAATGGACTTGATATTTTGGGTTGTTTTATTTATGACATGCATAAAAAACATTTCTCAGCATATAAATGTTTTGAGTGTTTTAATTCGGCGCCATAGCCAAGTGGTAAGGCAGAGGTCTGCAAAACCTTTATTCCCCAGTTCAAGTCTGGGTGGCGCCTCCAGTTAATAGGTGTTGCGGCTTAGAGCTATATTTGAGTCGCAGCGCTTATTTTTTTCGCTGAAAATATGTTTTTACAAAAGAGGGAGGATTGGTTGATTTGCAAGAGATAAAACAAGAGAATAAAATGGGGACAATGCATATGACGCCGCTGCTTCTCAGTATGTCGGTGCCTATAATGATTTCAATGCTGGTGCAGGCGCTTTATAATATTGTTGACAGCGTGTTTGTGGCGCAGTACAGCGAAAAAGCGCTTACAGCCGTGTCGCTGACGTTTCCTGTTCAGTCTCTGATGATAGCGTTTGGCGTTGGAACGGGAGTTGGAATGAATTCGCTGCTTTCGCGCAGACTCGGACAAAAGCTTTTTGACGAAGCAAACGATGCGGCAAAACAAGGATTGTTTTTAGCGGTTATAACAGCGGTTGTGTTTGCGATACTCGGCGCGGCATGCGCGCCGTTTTTCTTCCGGCCTTTCACTGAGGATGCGGAGGTTATCCGTATGGGAGAGCAATATATGATAATTTGCACAACGCTGTCGTTTGGAATGTTTGTGCAGATTATGGGCGAGCGCATATTACAGGGCACAGGCAGAGCCGTGCATAGTATGATTACTCAAGGCGTGGGAGCGGTTATAAATATTATTTTAGACCCGATTATGATTTTCGGTATGGGTTTTATACCTGAGATGGGGATATCGGGGGCGGCTTTAGCTACGGTTATCGGGCAGATTGCGGCAATGATTTTAGCTATTGTGTTTAACGCTAAATACAATTCCGATATTTCAATATCTATGCGCAGATTTAGACCGAAATGGCGCATGATACGCGATATTTACGCGGTAGGATTTCCGTCGATTATTATGCAGTCTGTCACATCTGTTCTAACTGTCGGAGTGAATAAAATTCTTGCCTCCGATATGGCAATTTCCGTATTCGGTATTTACTTTAAGCTTCAAAGCTTTATATTTATGCCTGTTTTCGGACTTACCAACGGACTTATTCCGGTAATCGGCTATAACTACGGCGCGCGGCACAAAGAACGTATAACTCATGCCGTTAAGCTTGCTCTTGTATGGGGGGTATGCATAATGCTTGCAGGTTTTGCTGTTTTTCAGATATTCCCCGACGCGCTGCTCCGAATGTTTAAGGCGAGCGACGACATGATGATTATGGGGCGGAGCGCGCTTAAATTTTTGAGTATAGCGTTTATATTTGCCGGCTTTGGTATTGTTCTTTCGTCTGTGTTTCAGGCGCTGGGAAACGGGATTTTCAGCCTGATTATATCGCTCACTCGTCAGCTTATAGTGATTTTACCAGCCGCCTATATAATGAGCCGGTTTTTCAATGAAACCGGAGTGTGGCTGGCGTTTCCGCTGGCGGAGCTGGTTTCTATGCCTATGGCGGTCATTATGTATATTTATCTTTATAGGAAAAAAATTAAAACGCTGTGATTTCTGCTGTTTTGTTAAAATACGGAGAAATGTTCAA
>CATJNN010000036.1 GCA_949742185.1 uncultured Clostridia bacterium
GCGGACGCCGGCAGCAACCCCGCCTTCTGACAGAATTTTAAACAGCCCCGCCTGCGCGGTATTAGTTAAATGACATCCGCCGCAGAACTCAATCGAATAATCGCCCATAGACACAACGCGCACAATGTCGCCGTATTTTTCGCCAAACTGCGCTGACGCGCCGAGTTTTTTAGCTTCATTAATGGGCAGTTCGCGGATAACTATATCCATAGCCCGCATGATTGCATCGTTAACCTTGTCTTCAACTTCGCGTATTTGTTCGGCAGTCATGGCTTCAAAATGCGAAAAGTCGAAACGCAGTCTGTCGGCGGTAACAAGCGAGCCCGCCTGCGCGACATGAGTACCAAGAGTTTCTTTTAACGCTTTGTGAAGAAGATGAGTCGCAGAATGGTTGCGGCATATATCCATGCGATATCTTTTATCAACGAACATATTTGCTATACAGCCTGCTTTAAGTGCGCCTTCTTCAACTTTAACCTCGTGCAGATAAATACCCTCTGCCGTTTTTGTGGTGTTAATTACAGACGCCTTTGCGCTGTCTGCTTTAATCTCGCCTATATCTCCGACCTGACCGCCCATTTCTGCATAAAACGGGGTTTTATCTGTGACTACAATTCCTTTTTCGCCCGCGTTTATCAGATCGCATGCCTCGCCCTCGGCGGCAAGCGCGCATATTTTTGCTTCGGCTTCCAAATAAACATAGCCGATAAATTCTGTAGGCTGTACATTATCGAACTGATATGTCTGCTCGGCGTCCCATGACGAGCCGTCTTTGCGAGCCGCCCGCGCCGTGTCTTTCTGCGCCTGCATTTCACGTTCAAATCCGTCTGTGTCGACTGCAAGTCCACTTTCGGCCGCTATTTCAATAGTTAAATCGAGAGGGAAGCCGTATGTGTCGTGAAGCTTGAACGCCTGCTCGCCTGTAAGCTCTTTTTTATTATTTTTGTTAGCTTCGGCAATATAATCGTTAAGAACAACCAATCCGTTATCTATGGTTGCGTCGAAACGTTCTTCTTCTTTTTTTACTATGTTTTTAATATAGTCGCGTTTTTCCTCCAATTCCGGATACGCGCTTTTGCTTGCGTTAATTACAGTATCTGCAACTTCATAAAGAAACGGTTTGTCAATTCCAAGCAGTTTCCCATGGCGCGCCGCCCGGCGCAAAAGTCGGCGCAAAACATAGCCCCGTCCTTCGTTGGAGGGAATAACGCCGTCGGAAACCATCATGACGGTGCTTCTTATATGGTCGGTTATAACGCGAAGCGACACGTCTGTTTTTTCATCTTGCTTGTAGGTTACTCCGGCAATACGGCAAATGTGTTTCATAACGTCCTGCACGGTGTCTACCTCAAACAAATTGTCCACGCCCTGCATAATTACCGCAAGGCGTTCAAGTCCCATGCCTGTGTCTATATTCGGGTTTGGCAGGCGGTTATAGACGCCCTGCTCGTCCTTATCAAACTGTGTGAAAACAAGATTCCATACTTCCATAAAACGGTCGCAGTCGCATCCGAGCTTGCAGTCCGGTTTGCCGCAGCCAAATTTTTCGCCGCGGTCAATATGAATTTCCGAGCATGGTCCGCACGGACCGGTGCCGTGTTCCCAGAAGTTATCTTCTTTACCCATCTTAACAACGCGTTCCGGCGCGACGCCGACCTCGTTCACCCATATATCGCGCGCTTCGTCGTCCTCTTCGTAAACCGTAATCCATATGTCGTCCGCCGGGATTTGCATTTCTTTTGTGAAAAACTCCCACGCCCACGCGATTGCCTCATGTTTAAAATAATCGCCGAAAGAAAAGTTTCCGAGCATTTCAAAGAATGTTCCGTGACGCGCCGTGTGTCCGACGCGCTCAATATCGGGAGTGCGTATGCACTTCTGGCATGTTGTAACGCGTTTTCTCGGCGGAATTTCAGCACCTGTAAACCATGGTTTTAAAGGGGCCATGCCGGAATTTATCAAAAGCAGGCTCGCGTCGTTTTTTGGTATCAGCGGAAAGCTGTCAACGCGCAGACAGC
>CATJNN010000037.1 GCA_949742185.1 uncultured Clostridia bacterium
TGAAATAACCGTAACGGTGGGTGGTGCGGATTATGTTGTGTATGTCCAGAAGCTGGTTCAGCCGAGGATTGTCCTCAATCCCGGTAATTCGCCTTATGGTATGATTATGAAAGAAGCAGATTGGTCTGATGAACAAAAGACAGAGGCAAAAGCTCAGTTTGTTTCGAGAAATGGCAGATTTGGTACGACATTAACGCCAACAGGCGGGAATGCTACTCGCTATTACAGAAATCAGGCATGGGCAGGTTCAATGGATTCAGAGACGAATCTGGACATGGATGATAATTCAATATTTGTTTATAACAGAACTAATTTCAGAGATCCTGGTTTTGTTGCCTATGATTCAAATGGTACTAAAGTTGATGATGAAAAAATCACGAGATCAATTACTGTGAGCAGAATGAATGTGTCGGGTACAAATGGACTTAGAGATACAAATCAGACTGAGGATACGATTACTGTAACTGGTGAAGCGAATGATTATCTGTTTACAGAGATAACATCAACAGTGAATGCAATAAGGATGATTAGACCTGACGTATATGACATGAAATATAGTTTTACGGATTCTATATCAGGTGATACTGTTGAAGTCATAAGAAAGGTTGTAATTCTTGGTAAATTAGGTGACTGTGATTTAAGTAATATTGTAAACTCTAGTGATATGAATGCTATAAAAGGCGCTATAGGAGGTTCTGAATTAGCAACAGGCACAAGTAAAGAATCGGTTAAGAATATGTACATATATCGTATTGTTGATACAGACCGAAGCGGAATAATTAATGCAAGTGATATGAACGCTATAAAAGGTGCTGTCGGCGGTACCGCGATTCAGCCGATTTATATAGCTTTGCCGAGCAATTAATCAAAAAAATAATAATGGAGGTATTTCAGATGAAAAAATGTAAAATAACATCTCTTCTGATAGCGATATCAATGATTTTTTCTTTGATTCCTATAAAAGTATCTTTTGCTGAATTAATAGGAACTGACAAGGGTCTTGTTGAACTTGTTTATATGCAGAAAGATCCGAATGCAACGGATGGTAGTTTTCAATATATTGAGAGTGAAAAGCCGGATCCTGCTAATGTTCAAGTTGGAGACAGATTTTATGTGGGTGTAAGAATTTCTAATATGGAAAACTTGGTTGGCGCAAGCGATGGTTTATTTAACTTTGGCGCTGGTATTGTGTTTGACCCCAACTATTTAACGTTAGAGCCGGATGGAACTCATAAAGCGGACGGCACAATGACAGATGCAAACTTATCAAAAGCTATATCAGATAGAATTGTGTATAACGGTTCTTTTACAGAGCTGGGAGATGGTTATTCATACGATACTACTAAGGATAAGCCAAGTGACAGTGATGCCACAACATTAACAGATACGAGAACAGCTGTATTTAATCTTACATATGGCGGCGGTGATAACCCTCCGCTTGTTCCTACAAGTAATCAAGAATATTATATGGCAGTTGTAGAGTTTGAGATGAAAGCAATTCCGGCTGCCGGAGAGACGCCAAGATTATTAGCGATTTCAAGAAGCGGCGGTGATTTCACAATCGGTTTTGGAGTATATGGTGAGAAAACATATCAATACGATTTAACAGGCTCTGATGATGTGGATTTGTCTGTGCTTTTAGAGTTAAAAGAATCTAGCGTCAATATATATCCGAAACAAGTAACAGTAACATATAACAAGAGTACGACAGACGCGCAGGATGCAAATCCGGCAACACAGACAATAGAGGAAGAGACAGCGGTTGGAACACTTCCTACACCGCCGAAGAAACCGGGCAAGATATTTGACAAATGGGTTTTTGAAGAGAAAAACGATACTAATTTTGAATATTCTGACGGTGTGGATACGGTATTTGATGAAAATACTATAGTAACAGAAGACACAACAGTATATGCAACATATAAAGACGGATATGCAGTAACAGCAGATGCGAACGACGGCTATTTCAAAAATGACGGGGACACAACAGACACGAGTAAAAAGCAGGTAGTTCTTGAGAAAGGATTAACAGACACA
>CATJNN010000038.1 GCA_949742185.1 uncultured Clostridia bacterium
AAGAGACGCGTAGCCGCCGCCAATGCTGAAAAGACCAACTTGAAAAAAACTCCAGAAAAGCTTTAGAAATATCATTTCTTTCCGCCCTCCTCTTTTTTTATCAAAACACCTGTCAATCCCAGAACTGCGCAGATTAATATTATATAAATCACATTCGCATTAAAAAACCACGACGCCGCAAACGCGCCGAGCATAAGCGCAACAGCAAACGCGTTTTTCTTACCCAGAATCTCTTTTACCATTGAAATCACAACGTCGCATATTACCGCTGCCACGCCCGCCTGCATACCGCGCAGTACGCACGCCGCAATAACGCTGTCGCGGAATGCGGAGTATATGAAAGAGATGACCGACAGCGTTATAAGAGGCGGCAGTATAGTTGCGACTACGGTTACCGCCGCTCCGATAAAGCCTGCAAGCCTATAGCCGATTAAAACCGACGCGTTGACTGCAACTGCTCCCGGAGCAGACTGCGCTATAGCCGTAAGGTCGAGCATTTCGTCAGAGTTAATCCACATATATTGTTCGACAAATTTTTTGCGGAGTAACGGTATTATTACAAATCCGCCTCCAAAGGTGAACGCGCTGATGTAAAATGTCGAAAGAAAAAGCCGTATAAAAAATCTAAAATTTTTTTTCATTTTTTTATCCTTTAACTAGGTGTTATCAGTTATTAAATATCAGTGATAAATAAAGAATACTTATCTCATGATATTTTTTGTATATATTATATCATAACATTGAATGAAATCAAGATTTTTACCGCGTTACCGTTTTTAAAACTATTATGCAAGCCTTTCCGCACATAAAATATCAAACGTGAAAAAGACTAATAAGGTATTGCAAACTTATTTAAATAAGAGTATGATAATATAAAAACGTTTAAATTTTCATTAAAGATAAAATATACCTGATAAAAAACAAAAGGAGCTTTGTTAATGAAAGAATTTTCATATGTTATAACCGCCGCGGAAGGTATTCACGCTCGACCGTCGGTTGAGCTTGTTCGGGAAGCGGCGAAATATCCCTGCAATGTGACGCTTGCAAAAAACAATAAAACCGCAGATGCAAAACGTATTTTTGCGGTTATGGGCTTGTGCGTTAAGCAGGGTGAGCGTTTAACGGTCCGTGTGGACGGCGAGAACGAAGATTTCGCGGCAGTCTGCCTTGAAAGCTATTTAAAATCACACTTCTAAAGGGAGAAATAGATTATGAATAACGATATAGAAAAAATTCTGTTTACTGAAAGTGAATTAAAATCAATAGCGGAATCAATGGGAAGACAGATAAGCGCCGATTATTGCGGTAAAGACCTGATTTTGCTGTGCATAATGAAAGGAAGCCTTGTTTTCACTGCCGACCTTATGCGCGCAATAACAATTCCGATAACGCTTGATTTTATGCAGACGTCGAGCTACGGAAGCTCCTCGTTTTCAAGCGGCAGTATAGACATAAAATATAATCCTCAGGAAAAAATAAAAAATCGTCATGTGCTTATAGTTGAGGATATTATAGACAGCGGCAATACATTAAGCCGCCTGAAGCCGTTTCTTGAAAATCTCGGCGCGGCAGACGTGAAGATATGCGCGCTTCTTGATAAACCAAGCCGTCGTATCGCAGAGATAAAAGCAGATTACATAGGGAGAAGGATTCCGGACGAGTTTGTTGTGGGGTATGGCTTGGACTATGCGGAGAAATACAGAAATCTTCCGTATATCGGAATTTTGAAAAGAGAAATATATCAATAATTGGCAAAAAAGTTCGAGGCTTTGACGTTTGCGCCGCGAACGAAATAGTAAAGCGGTCTGCTGCCTCAGACCGTTTTACTATTTCTCGCGTTCATTTAAATAATTTAAAGAATGCATAAAGCCTCCCAGACTAACGGTCATAACGTCGCCCGCCACAGGCTTTCCGTTTATGCATATAACATTTGCCCGTACAGCTTCGCCAACCTTTTCGGGATAATTTTTTATTAAATATGTATAGCGTACTCCGCTTTTTCCGCAATACGGCTCAAGGTCAAGTCCTGCTTGTTTTTGCAGTTCATTATAAGCGCTGTATACCTCGTCAAATTTAGCGGGTATTTTAACGTTTTCTTTTTCAATACACTCCTCGTTAACTT
>CATJNN010000039.1 GCA_949742185.1 uncultured Clostridia bacterium
AACTTCCTATAATAAGTCTTATACAATCCACATACACAGAGAACTGGAAAATGATAAGCGAGTAAACTTCGATTACGGCAACTCGCCGTACGGTCTTATAATGAGGGACAGCGCGATTGCGGAGGCGTCAAAAGAGGCGGCAAAGGCAGCGTTTGACGCAAACGGAAACAAATACGGAGCAGGCTATATACCTGCCGGAATTGAAAGCGGCGCAGAAAACATTCATTATGTGGAGGACGCGTGGAAGAGTTCGAACATTTCAAAATATACAAACTATGACAAGGATGACAATGCGGTGTTTGTATATAACGGTGTAAACAGCGTTAAGCTGCCCGGAATAAAAGAGCTTAAAGATTCGCTTGGCAATGTAATTGACGACTACACCAATATAAATGTGAGCTTAGAAGTTAAAACGTTAAATCCGGGGGTTCCTCCGGCAGATTTATATACATATTTCAGTTCTTTTGGAACAAAGACGCTTTCCGGGCAATGCGTCAGCGACGGCTCAGTTGTAATAAACGATATGACAGGGCTTCGAATACGTCCGGACGTATATATGGCGAAATACGAATACAAAGACTTTGACGGCTCTCTGACAAGCGTTACGCGTCCGGTTATTATATTAGCCGCAAACGGCGATGTAAACATTGACGGAGTAAACGATTCCGCAGACGCGCAGGCAATAAAGTCGCGTTACATATATCAGCTTCCATATGAGAGCATGTCAAATTATGAAATTGGAGGAAGCATATACAAATACAGAGTATGCGACGCAAACATAGACGGTGATGTAAACAATGCGGATGCAAGAAAAACGGCGGGCGCCGCTTTGCCGCAGAAGTTCTACACGGATTTACCGGAAGAGTAAGGAGGGGGAAGAAATGGAAAGGTTTTTTAAGAAAATAGCAGCCGTCCTCACTGTTCTGGCAATCACAGCGGTACAGCTTCCGTTATCGATAATGGCAGACGAGACAACTCAGCCGCCTGAAACAAATCCAAAACCGGCGATATACATTGATTATCTCGGTCAGGGTGAACAGCCGTCTGCTCCGACCGAACCTCCTAAATTTGTGAAACAAAATGTGGAGGATGCGGCGGCGGAAGGAAGGTCCATTATTTTCTGGGTTGGTTTGGCTGTTGATAATCTCAGCTTAGTTGAAGAAATAACCTCAAATGGTATGTACGGCATTGAAGCCGCTTTCAACTACGATCCGGGATACGTAAAGCCATACACAACAGACCCGTCGTCAGACGCTGACTGGCTGAGCAGACTAAACACCGCAAATCTTGCTTCCGACGGCAGCGCTATATGGGACTCAAACACATATGAGCTTACAGGCAAAATGAGCCGCTCTATAAACAGCGACCCATACAGCGAAAATGATTTTGACAGCGGCTGGAAGATGAGCTATGTAAATATAGAAAAAAATGCGGCGTCTTCTGCTGATACAGGCAGCAACAGATTTAAAGGTATATCAGACAACGACAAACAATACTTGCTTAAAATACCTTTTGAACTGACGGACGCTCCCGAAGAAGGAGCGACAAATCTGCCGCTGGTATTCAAACTCAGCCGCGGACCGTCAACGCTGGTATTCCTATACGGTGACGGCACGACGGATTTTGCATGGCGCTCAAAAGACAAATACACAGAAAATGAACAAACAAATATAAAAAAGAGATTTGATTTTAAAGGAAATCTTAACATTTTCGGCGGTAAGTCAGAAGAGGAATCTTCAATGACAGACTTACAGGTTGTTTCTCAAAAGCAATCGGAAACCGAATCTACAGAAATAACGGAAACAGTTCATGATCTCTACGCAGATGATGGATTTACGCCTCCGGCAATAACCTACTCGGCACAAACAGATAAATACTACACGAGAGTTGCGGCGGACGTTACAAGCGTTAAGCTAAAGCTGTCGGGAAGCGATTTGTCTGTTGCCGAGGTTAAATATACAGACAGCAGCGGTCAGCAGCAAACGCTGACGCCTGCTCAGGACAGCGACGGTTTTTGGTATACAGGGGATATTCCGTTGGTCGATACCTCTCCAGCGAATCGGTTTAATGAAATAACCGTAACGGTGGGTGGTGCGGATTATGTTGTGTATGTCCAGAAGCTGGTTCAGCCGAGGATTGTCCTCAATCCCGGTAATTCGCCTTATGG
>CATJNN010000040.1 GCA_949742185.1 uncultured Clostridia bacterium
TGAGTCTAAGTACATATCCGCCTCTTTAAAGCTGTCCGCTATATGCTTAATCATAATTCATACCTCCTTTCTAATTAAAATTGCATAGATAATCGCCGCATTTTTTCTCGTAACTGAATGTTTTCAATAAAATTCATAGCATATTATTGCAGAAAAAATTTTTTTCATATATAATATATGCAATAAAAGAGTCTTCGGATATTAAACTCAACGCTCAAAAAACCAAAAAATATTGGAGGAAAATTATGAATATGCAAAAGAAAAATTCAACAAAGGATATTATTTTAGCGGCTTTGCTTACGGCTCTGTCGGTGCTTATCACCTTCTCGCCGTTTAAATTGCCCGTTCCCCAGCCGTTTTCAGTAACGCTCGGCAGTCATGTTCCAACCATGCTTGCTGTATTTATAAATCCTTTCGTTGCAGTGTTAACAGTGATTGGCTCATGCGCGGGCTTTTGGATGTCAACAGCTAATATTGTTATAGTCCTAAGAGCCGCTATGCACATTATATTTTCTCTTATAGGCTGGGACATGATTAAAAACAAGGGCTGGAACATCTTTCTTGCAGTTATTGTTACATCGCTTCTGCACGCAGGTTTTGAAGCTGTTATTGTGTATTTTCTCACGCCTGTTATTTTCAGCAGTCAGGCGGCCGCGGTAAACACTCTTACACTCACAGCTTTTATCGGAACCCTTTTTCATCATTATGTTGACTGCGCAATTACTGTGCCGATTCTGTACGCGCTGACAAAAGCGCGTCTTGTACGCACAGGCAATATTAACTGGAGCCGATTTTCAGGAAACACCAAAAATTCAGTTAACACAAATCTGTAAAAATAAAAATAATACAGAGTATCAAGTCCTGTATTGTTTTGCTGTTTGCTCCGCAAAAGCAGATAATCAAAAAAGAGCAAAACATCCGTTTTGCTCTTTTTAACTGCGTTGCGAAGCAACAGCAAAAATGACGAGGGGCTCGACGCCCCGAGACATTTTCTTTAACTGAGCTACACAGCAACAGCAAAAATACATCATCCAAACCGGAGGATATATGATACCTATAGAAAAAAACAAGCAATACACAGCGCAGATAACCGCAATGTCCTCTGACGGAAACGGCGTTGCGCGCATAGACGGCTACGCCGTATTTATACCACACACATCAGTGGGCGACACAGTGCGGTTTTTAATTCTGAAAACAAAAAATTCCTACGGAATAGGCAGATTAACAGAAATCATAAGTCCGTCTCCCGACCGCCGCGCCCCCGAATGCGACGCGTTTGGCAAATGCGGCGGCTGTCAGCTTATGCACATAGCCTACAGCGCTCAGCTCAAATTCAAGCAAAATACGGTTTTAAATAACCTCATGCGTATAGGTGGTTTTAATAATATCCGCATAGAACCGATTGTCGGAGCTGACGAGCCAATAGGCTATCGTAACAAAATGATTTTTTCCGTAGGCTATGAAAACGAGCGCGTCATCTGCGGATTTTATGCGCCGCAAAGCCATAAAATCATTTCAGCCGACCGTTGTCTGCTTGGAAGCTCCAATGCAAAAAAAATCACCGACGCTGTGCTTGAATATATGATGGAATTCAAAGTACCCGCATATAACGACCCAATCCACTCCGGATGTATACGCCATATATTTATACGCGAAGCGCGAAACACCGGAGAAATTATGGCAGTCATTACCGCGAACAGCAGTCATATTCCTCATGCGGACGAACTGGTTCAAAAAATCCGTTCCGCCTCCGATAAGGTATCGAGCATTATACTAAATATTAATAAGCATAAAACCAATCTTGCTCTCGGTGAAAAAAATATAACTCTCTGGGGCTCCGACACTATTAATGATACTCTTTGCGGTATACGTTACCGCATTTCACCGCAGAGTTTTTTTCAGATTAATCCTGTTCAAACTGAACGGCTATACGCTAAAGCTATTGAGTTTGCCGCTCTGACAGGCAAAGAAAACGTGATGGACTTATACTGCGGCATCGGCACAATCTCTCTGGCATGCGCGCGCAGCTCAAAAAAGGTTGTCGGCGTGGAAGCGATTTCTCAGGCGGTATCGGATGCAAAACAAAACGCTTTGGAAAATAAAATTAACAACGCTGTATTTTACGCAGGCTGCGCCGAAAATATTGTACCGCGTCTTATAAAAAAAGGGGAACGCCCCGATTTGGTAATTCTCGACCCGCCCCGAA
>CATJNN010000041.1 GCA_949742185.1 uncultured Clostridia bacterium
ATGGAGGCGGGGCGCAATGTTAAAGCGGAGGGAAAGGAAAATAATCTGCCAGAGCTTATTGCGGCGGACGATGCGTTTGGGCTTACATTAGAGGATATATACGCTATTATGCAGCCTGAAAATTTTGTGGGGCGCGCGCCGGAACAGACGGAAGACTTTTTGGAGGAGCAGGTGCGTCCTGTGCTTGACGCAAATAAAGAAATGCTTGGTGTAGAAGTAGAAATTAACGTGTAAGGAGTTTTGAGTTATGGTTAAAGCGATTGTAGGCGCAAATTGGGGCGACGAGGGAAAAGGAAAAATAACCGATATGCTTGCTTCCGAGGCGGATATTGTCGTTCGTTTTCAGGGAGGCGCAAATGCAGGTCATACTATTATTAATGAATATGGCAAGTTTGCGCTGCATCTTTTGCCGTCGGGTTCGTTTAATCCCAATGTGACCAATATGATTGGGAATGGCGTTGCATTGGATATTCCGGAGCTTATAGAAGAGCTTGATGAGGTTGTGAAGCGCGGCGTGCCAAAGCCGAATATAGTTGTGTCGGAGCGCGCGCAGGTGCTTATGCCGTACCATATTATGTTTGATACCTATGAAGAAGAGCGTTTATCTGATAGGCAGTTTGGTTCAACAAAATCAGGAATTGCGCCGTTTTATTCAGATAAATTTGCTAAAATAGGTTTTCAGGTGCGGGAATTGCTCGGAGATGAGGAAGAGTTAAAACAAAAGATAAAGAATGTGCTTGAAGTTAAAAATTTAATGCTTGAACATATTTATCATAAACCCCCTATTGATGCAGAAGAGCTTTTTAAAACGCTTATCTCATACAGAGATATGATTAAACCATATGTGATAAATTCCGTGGAATTTATGCACAATGCAATTAAAGAAGGTAAAAATATTCTTCTTGAAGGTCAGCTTGGTTCTTTGAAAGACCCTGATTTCGGGATTTATCCGTTCACTACATCTTCCCATACAATCGCGGGTTACGGTGCGGCGGGGGCTTGTATACCGCCGTACGAGATTAAAGATATTATAACTGTAGTTAAGGCGTATTCTTCCGCTGTTGGTGCGGGCGCGTTTGTGAGTGAGATTTTCGGCGAAGAAGCAGATGAGCTTAGAAAGCGCGGAGGCGATAGTGGTGAATTTGGAGCAAAAACAGGACGTCCGCGAAGAGTAGGGTGGTTTGACTGTGTTGCAACGCGCTATGGATGTATTGTTCAGGGAACAACCGAGGTGGCGTTCACGGTTTTGGACGTGTTAGGTTATCTTGATGAGATTTCTGTGTGCGTCGGTTACGAGGTGGACGGTACGATTACAAATGAGTTTCCGACTACAGATAAATTAAATCGCGCAAAACCTATACTTGAGGTTCTTCCGGGATGGAAAGAAGATATACGAGGTATTCGTGAATATAATAAATTGCCGGAAAACTGCCGGAAATATATTGAGTTTATTGAAAAGAAGATTGGCTTTCCGATTACGATTGTATCGAATGGTCCGGGAAGAGAAGATATTATATTTAAAAAATA
>CATJNN010000042.1 GCA_949742185.1 uncultured Clostridia bacterium
AACCCGCCGTAACCGCCGGAGGATATAGCGAATACGGCTCAACGGCGCTTAACAGCAGCCCAACCACATCCGCCTCAAACGAATACAGGGCAAGCGCGCTCCCCAATCCCTTGGTTTCCGCATACTCGCCCGGAGTGTCTATAATAACGTCAAAATGATTTACATACTGAGTTTTGTGATAATGTACTTTTTCGCCGCACAGAGCCTGCGTAAGCGAGGTTTTTCCACACTCGCTCCGCCCGACAAGAATAATTTTCTTCATAATCTTTACGTTCTTGTAATCTCGCACACCGAAAATCCGAGCGTCTCTTTAGTATAGTTTAATACAGATTTTATAGCCGCTTCGACATCGGAAAACAGCCCCGTTATAATCAGCGTTCCGCTGAAACGGTCAACAAACCCCAAATCTATATTCGATGTTTTAACAGCCAAATCAGCTCCGATTACCGCAGTCTCGCTCGGACTCATTGTTAAAATTCCAATAGCCGCCTTTTTATAATCAATATCAGGATTAAGCCCAAGCTTTTTATATATTATTTCGTCCGGTCCCGCTATTATATGAGCGAGCGTAATTTGCTTGCCCGGAACCGTTTCCTGTATAATACGAAGTTTATGGTCGTTTGTTAATGCTTCCGTAATATCCATATGTAAATCACCTCATGCCGTAATTATATCATAATCAAAAATAAAAATCTATACTTATGCAAAAAAATTATTATACAAAATTATATAAGACGTATGCTAATTCCGCTGCCCACGTCTTTCTGCAATCTGTCGTCTTCAATGCAATAACTTAAAAATAATATTTTCAATATTTATAACTTTAACAAAGACTTTCAATAATTTAATTTCAAAATATTTTAAAAACAATAGTACTCTCCTTAAACTTGACATCTAAACAATTTTATCATATAATAAATTTATCTGCAAAACGCTATATTTAAAAGCGGAGGATAATATGATAACTGAAGAAAAAAAAGCGACAGCGCGTCATTTTTTTGCGGCGCTTGCAGCAGCGATGATAATCGGGCTTTTTAGCTCTATTATAAGATTTTTTTTGCCTAATATAATCATCGGCGATATTCTGGCGATAGCGCTTTTCTGTATTCTGGCATATTTTGTTTTAATACACTACACATCTGTTTTTATATACACATTAGACGGATATTCTCTCACAATCGCAAGAAAAATCGGAAACAGAGAAAAACAGATTAAAATAAAAAGCAACGCCATAGTATCAGTAGACAAAAAAAAGGCTTCGGGCATAAAGTCGGAAAATATGTGCGTATCATTATTTATGAAGCGTCGCGCCGTGTGCATAACTTATAAAGACGGCAGTCAGCTTCGCGCCGTCTGGATTGAACCCGAAATCGAACTTGAAAAAGCGGTCTTTCAGTTTGGCAAATAAAAACCAAATAATCATATCAGATAAAAACGCGAATGTCTGCCCGCAGCATTGCGCGTGAAATATTTTGCGGGAAGAAAGGCGAGAAAACTATGCCGAAAATTGTTGGCGTACGCTTTAAGCCGGTAGGGAAAATTTATCATTTTTCTCCCGGCAATTTAGCGGTTAAAATAGGAGACGACGTTATTGTGGAGACCTCCCGCGGGGTAGAGTTTGGGCGCGTTGTACTTGGGGAGCGAGATATAGCGCCGGATCCGTCGCGTCCGCTCAAAGATATTATACGAATCGCAAACCATCAGGATTACGAAAACCAGTCGGCAAACAAACAAAAAGAAAAAGAGGCCTTTAGTATTTGTTTAGAAAAAATCAAATACCACGGCTTAGAGATGAAACTGGTTGATGTAGAATATACATTTGACGGCAATAAAATATTATTTTATTTCACGGCTGACGGTAGAGTAGATTTCCGCGAACTGGTACGGGATCTGGCAACAGTTTTTCACACTCGCATAGAACTGCGGCAAATAGGCGTGCGTGATGAAGCAAAAACTGTAGGCAGTATCGGAGTCTGCGGCAGAGGATTATGCTGTTCTCAGTTCTTGGGCGATTTTGAACCTGTATCAATAAAAATGGCTAAGGAACAGGGGATGTCGCTTAATCCAACTAAAATCTCCGGCACCTGCGGAAGACTTATGTGTTGTTTAAAATATGAACAGGATACTTATGAACAACTTATCAAAACATTACCAAGACAAGGCTCTATTGTAAAAACTCCTGCAGGCGAAGGTATTGTTGAGAATGTCAATTTATTTAAAGGAA
>CATJNN010000043.1 GCA_949742185.1 uncultured Clostridia bacterium
ATGTTCTATGGAAATATTTAATCTTGGTACACCCATTTTGGGGATTTGTTATGGAAGCCAGCTTATGGCTCAGATGCTTGGCGGTAAAGTTGTAAAAGCGGACAAGCGTGAGTATGGGAAAGCGGAAGTCAACATAAAACCAAGTAAATTATTTGATGAAATAAATGAAAAAACAATTTGCTGGATGAGTCACTCTGATTTAATTGAGAAACTTCCAGAGGGATTCATTGTAACAGCGACTACAGAAAGCTGTCCTTTTGCAGGATATGAAAATGAAGAACTTGGTTTTTACGGTGTACAATTCCATCCTGAAGTTAATCATACGCAACAGGGAATGCAAATGCTGCATAATTTTCTGTATAATATTTGCGGGTGCGACGGTGACTGGCTTATGAGTGATTTTGCGCAAAAATCTATTGCGGCGCTTGATAAGAAAATCGGTGATAAAAAAGTACTTTGCGCTTTATCAGGCGGAGTGGATAGCTCTGTGGCTGCAGTTATGATACATAAAGCAGTTGGGAAGCAACTCACATGTATTTTTGTTGATAACGGTCTTTTGAGAAAAAATGAGGGAGACGAGGTTGAGAAGATTTTTCGTGAACAGTTTGATATTAATTTGGTTCGCGTTAACGCACAGGAAAGATTTTTGACGCGTCTTGCAGGAGTTACAGATCCAGAGAAGAAACGTAAAATTATCGGCGAGGAATTTATACGCGTATTTGAGGAAGAGGCAAAGAAAATTGGGACTGTAGACTATCTTGTTCAGGGGACGATTTATCCGGATGTTATTGAAAGCGGAGCTGGCGATGCATCAGTTATTAAAAGTCATCATAATGTCGGCGGTTTGCCTGAGCACGTTGATTTTAAAGAGATTATTGAGCCGCTGAGAGATTTGTTTAAGGATGAAGTTAGAAGGCTCGGACTTGAATTAGGAATACCCGAGCATCTTGTCTGGAGGCAGCCGTTCCCTGGACCGGGGCTTGCAGTTCGCGTTATGGGTGAAATAACAAAGGACAAACTTGATATTTTAAGAGATGCAGACGCTATTTTTCGTGAAGAAATAGCAAATGCAGACTTAGATAAAAAGATTAATCAATATTTTGCAGTTATAACAGATATAAAAAGCGTCGGCGTTATGGGTGACGGACGAACGTATGATTATACGCTTGCCTTGAGAGCTGTGACCACGACTGATTTTATGACTGCCGACTGGGCACGGATTCCATATGATATTTTGGAAAAAGTATCAAATAGAATTGTAAATGAAGTAAAACACGTTAATAGGCTTGTGTATGATATTACATCAAAACCACCTGCTACAATTGAGTGGGAGTAGTATCGAAAGGATATGCAGTAGTAACTGTATATCCTTTTATATATGCGGATCGAATTTTGATATGATTATATATTATATACAAACAGGAATTTGTCGAGAAGGTATTTATGTTAAAAGCAGTAATATTTGATATGTATAAAACACTAATAACTCTTTATGAAAGTCCACTGTACTTTGGTACACAGATAGCGCTTGATGCAGGTATTGAGGAAGAAAAATTTCAGGAACTATGGAATTCGAAGGAAGAAGACAGAACTATAGGAAAAATAACCTTAGAAGAAATCTTGGAAATAATTCTCAAAGAAAATGGCTGCTATTCTGAAAAGAAAATAAATTATATTGTAGAAAAACGTATTAAGTATAAAGAAGAAGCGTTTGAACATTTACATAACGAAATTATTCCGAAGATGAAATTTTGTATCCAATGAAAGAAATATATGATAAATTGGATATAGAAAATTCAGAATTAAAAGAATTATTGCATAAATTGGAAATGCTTGAAAAAGAGATGAAAGAAAACGATAGCATCAAGCTTTTAGAGGGATATACAGATATACGCAAAGTGCGGGGCATATCATTATTATATGACTATTTTTTATGTACCAATGCCTGACTACGAAATTGTTTTGGAGTGAGTCCAATATGTTTTTTAAAGCACGAAATAAAATGGCTAGCGGTTGAAAATCCAACCATCAGAGCAATTTCAGTAATGCTTTTTTGCGATGAAAGCAGTTGTTTCTTCGAGGCCTGAAGCCGCAGCTGTATTAAATATTCATTGAAATTTCTGCCTGTTGCAATTTTAAATGCGGAGGAAAAATAGTTGTAGCTTAAACCGCAGGCGTCTGCAACGTCTTTTTCGTTAACGGCAGTGTAGTTTTCCGACATATATG
>CATJNN010000044.1 GCA_949742185.1 uncultured Clostridia bacterium
ATTAACACTCGGTTTCCCTTCGGCTTCGGCGCTTAACGCCTTAACCTCGCACAATACATACACTCGCCGGACCGTTCTACAAAAAGTACGCTATCGCGCTCATAAGGCGCTTTAGCAGCTTGTAAACATAGGGTTTCAGGTTCTTTTTCACTCCCCTTCCGGGGTTCTTTTCAACGTTCCATCACTGTACTATTCACTATCGGTCATCAGGTAGTATTTAGGCTTGGGGGGTGGTCCCCCCGGCTTCCCACCGGGTTTCACGTGTCCGATGGTACTCTGGATACTGCCATGTTAAAATCCTTTTCGCTTACAGGACTGTTACCTACTATGGTCACTCTTTCCAAAGTGTTCTGCTAAAGATTTTAAATCAATTATGCAGTCCGCAACCCCACAGGCATTGCTGCCCATGGTTTGGCCTCTTTCCCTTTCGCTCGCCGCTACTAAGAAAATCGATGTTTCTTTCTCTTCCTCCGCCTACTTAGATGTTTCAGTTCAGCGGGTTACCTCCATATGGCTATGTATTCACCATACAGTGCTAAGGTATTGCCTTAGCGGGTTTCCCCATTCGGAAATCCCGGTATCAATGGATATTTGCTCCTACTCCGGGCTTATCGCAGCTTGTCACGTCCTTCTTCGGCTCCTGATGCCAAGTCATTCTCCCTACGCTCTTTATAGCTTGACCCTTGGTCTCAGAATATTTGCAATTAATAACATATTTGCTTACTAAGCTTTAATCTTAGTATTGCCTAATATTAGTATTAATTTTAATATTCTTAGAATTATATAAGAATTCAGAAATTGTAAAATTGAAGTTTACCCTGACAGCCTTACGCTGTCTGACAATTAAATGCCTGAGCATTCAATATCTTATTGGAAAAACCTTTCCACATTAATTTAGGGTTTGACATACTTCGCAGTCAATTTGAAAACAAACCGACGCTTCTTGTCTTCTTCCTCTTTACTCTATCATCATCTGCTTTGTTATTGTTCAGTTTTCAAAGTGCAATTGATACATTCTTTAATGTGTATCATTTTGAATATTGAATTCCCTTTCCCCTGACTTTTCTGCCAGGGATTTTTTCCTTTGCGCATTTTTAATGCATTAGGAATGCTGACCTTCGGTCAGATATGCTCAAGTCTTGCGCTTTGCGCAATCGCCTCCGCCGCGAACTGACTGCGGCTTCACCGCGAAAGTCGCTCGCTTCGGCTGACCATTTCGCATATTGCGAACTTTTTGCGCGGCAAAAAGTCGCTTTGGTGGAGATGAGGAGAATCGAACTCCTGACCCCCTGCTTGCAAGGCAGGTGCTCTCCCAGCTGAGCTACACCCCCATATTGTTCTTTGTCCGAAGATTAATCCGCAATTCCAATAATAGGCTTATGCTTCATCGGTTTTCCTTGCCTAATCTCAATTATTATAATTGCCTCTAAATAATCAGTTGTTATTTTCAAAGTATAATCTAATCTTTGTAAACTTATCTTTACACATAGAATTTACTCTAACCGCAATAACCAATTATCTTTGCCTGATTAGAAAATCTAAGGTTCGTATATCTCCGCTTCTGCCTTCGGCAAAATCGACTCAACCGCGAACTGACTGGCGCTTCGCGCCGAAAGTCGCTCGTTTCGCCTGCTCCGATATACGCCGCGAACTTTTTGCTTGGCAAAAAGTCGCTTTGGTGGGCCTAAGTGGACTCGAACCACCGACCTCACGCTTATCAGGCGTGCGCTCTAACCGGCTGAGCTATAGGCCCATGCAGGGTCCTCTCAGGTGGGTTCTCTCCCACTATTCAATATTCTCTTTTGAATGTGCGTTGCCGTACATTCAAAAATAAACAGTGCGTTCTCGTCCGCAATGCTTAAAGCTTTATTATGCTTTCCGCATTGACCGACCATAAGATATTTCAGCGTCATCTTACTTAAAAGATATATAAAACTATATCTTTTTTCGGATGAAGACTGTGCATTTAAGCGAGCGCCGCGTACATCTGTACGCAAACGAACGCAAACGTGCAGTATTCGCCGAAAAAAATCCTTAAAAAGGGGGTGTCCCAGCCGCACCTTCCGATACGGCTACCTTGTTACGACTTCACCCTAATCATCAACCCCACCTTCGACTGCTGCTCCCCTAAGGTTAGCTCACAGGCTTCGGGTGTTATCGACTCTCATGGTGTGACGGGCGGTGTGTACAAGGCCCGGGAACGTATTCACCGCGACATTCTGATTCGCGA
>CATJNN010000045.1 GCA_949742185.1 uncultured Clostridia bacterium
CAGAAAAACGCTTCTTCGTGAAAGCGGCTGTGCCAATATCGGCGAGTATAACGAACGCTATGGAAAACAACTTAAAAGAATAATATTCGCTTGTGATGAAGTAGCTGAAGTTTTAGATAAAACAGGGCTATCAAAGGAAGCAAAAGAAATAGTAACAAAAATTGAGGGTAAGTTATCGGTTATAGCAAGACAAGGCAGAGCGTTTGGAATACATCTTATACTTGCAACACAAAGACCTGACGCAAATATTCTGACAGGACAAATCAGAAACAATATTGATTACAGAGTTTGCGGCAGGGCTGATAATGTACTGTCACAAATAATTCTTGATAATACCGAAGCCGCAGACAGCATTCCAAAGGACTCACAGGGATTGTTTATAACTCACGATAAAACGATATTTCAAGGCTTTCTGTTTGATGAAAAAACTGTTTTCAACGAATAAAGGAAGTGGTTATATGACTTTAGATAAAATAAATGTGCCAATACATTGCAAAATGACTTTAACTGTAAAAGAAGCTGCGCAGTACAGCAATATCGGCATAAACAAGATTGACAGTATGCTTCGTTCGCCGAATTGTCCTTTTGTTCTGTATGTGGGTAATAAAAAACTTGTAAAGCGTAAAGAATTTGAGCAATTTATCAGCCATAAATTGACAATTTAAAATGTCGCTATTGAAAAAAAATTGCCAATGTGATATAATATTTATGTTGCATTGGCTCTTTTTCTCACAGTGAGAAAGGAGTTAAATATATGGGTAAAAACCTTAAAGGCAAAGAATGCGGAAAGGGTATCTGCCAAAGAAAGGATGGTTTGTACTGCGCAAGATTTGTAGATAGATACGGCAAACGTCATGAAAAGTATTTTTCAACCGTTCCCGAAGCTCGTAATTGGCTGGACGATGCAAAATATGAGAATAAGCATAATATTTTTGTTCCGACAGATATGACCGTAAATGATTGGTTTGAATATTGGATAAAGCATATTGTAGGAGATTTAGCGCCGAACACACGCAGAAATTACAGTGAGAGATATTCTCACAATATTCAGCCGATTATAGGCGATATAAAGCTTATGGACGTTAAGCCGTTACATTGTAAAATGGTCTTAAATGAAATGGAGACTGAATATGCAGGCTCTACTATACGGCAAACCTATATCACTATGGGAACAATGTTTAAATCGGCGTTGATGAATGACCTGATTGCAAAACATCCTATGAATGGCGTGCGATATACAAAACCTGTACGCGCTGTAAATGACATAAAATATTTAACAGTCGAAGAACAGCAAAAATTTATGGAAGCGGCAAAATGCTCACATAACTATTATCAATATGCTTTGATTTTAGAAACGGGCTTGCGAACGGGAGAGTTAATCGGTCTAACATGGGACGTGATTGATTGGAAAAAACGGACACTGACTGTTAATAAAACATTGGAGTATAGGCATAAACAAGGATATTGGCGTGCAGGACCTCCAAAAACACAGCAAAGCTACCGCACCATTCCATTGACAAACCACGCATATGAAATCCTTGAAAAGGTTGCGTCAAGACGGAAAGAGCGGAAAGAGTCTGAAACTCTTTCACAGACCTTAGAGTATATTGACAGACGAACAGGTCAAACATCAAGCTTTGTAATGCAAGACCTTATCTTTATAAATTGGCGCACAGGCGAACCTGCGAAAAACAGTTCATATGATACCCATTTGTACAAGCTTTGCGACGAAGCTAAAATTAAACGTTTTTGTATGCACGCGCTTCGCCATACATATGCTACAAGAGCTATTGAAAGCGGTATGCAGCCAAAAGTTTTACAAAAGCTATTGGGGCACGCAAGCATACAAACAACTATGGACCGATATGTTCACGTGACGGACGATTCACTGTCTAAAGCAGTAAATCAGTTTGAGCAAAATTTAATTGAACAAATGGTGTAAAAATGGTGTAAATTGTACGGTTAAAACACCTGAAACTATACAAAACAAAGGAGATATGAGAAAAAATGAAATTAGGAATTGTAGGATTGCCGAACGTCGGCAAATCAACCCTATTCAACGCCATAACACAGGCAGGAGCAGAGTCGGCCAACTATCCGTTTTGTACTATTGAGCCGAATGTCGGCATCGTTGACGTGCCAGACGAGCGTCTGGATAAGCTCGCTGAAATGTATAGCCCTAAAAAAGTCACTCACGCGTATATTGAATTTGTCGATATTGCGGGACTTGTAA
>CATJNN010000046.1 GCA_949742185.1 uncultured Clostridia bacterium
AAAAAACTCCGCCCTGTTTAAACAGGGCGGAGTTTTGCTGTCGCTAAGCCGCGCGGGTAATAACGCCTGCCGGAATATCGAGCGCCTCTGTGTTTTGATGTTGACGTGCGGCGCGGATAAAAAACTATATGGAGAAAATATTAAAGGCGTTAAGCACAGAACTTACAAGTATAATTACCATAAATACCGGACATACATATTTTATCATAACCTTAAACAGCTTCTCCCTGTGGAATGCGGACGAATAGCGCACTTCGTCGATAATCGTCTGCGGACGGATAACCCAGCCGACAAAAATACATGTGAAGAACGCGCAAATCGGCATGAGAAGTGAGTTTGATAAAAAGTCCATAAAATCAAGAATCGGCATGCCTATAATTGTGAAGTCCGACCACACGCTGTACCCGAGAGAGGCGGGAAGACCCAGTATTATTGCTATTGCCGTTGTTATGCACGCTGATTTTATTCTTCCAATACCGAATCTATCACAGAAAGACGCGGTTATAGCTTCCATAAGGGAAATGGATGAAGTGAGCGCGGCAAAGAGCACCAACAGGAAAAATAAAATTCCTATGAACGTGGATGCTCCCATTGCTTCAAAAACTTTAGGTAAGGTGTTAAACATAAGACCAGGTCCTTGATTTACATTACCGCCGCCAAATGCGAAAACCCCGGGAATAATCATAAGTCCGGCTAAAACGGCAATAAGGGTGTCGAATACTTCGATTTGCCCAACACTCTTTTCCAAATCGTCTTCTTTTTTAAGATATGAGCCGTACGTTATCATGATTCCCATAGCTAAAGACATTGAATAAAAGAGCTGCCCCATTGCTCCGACAATCGTTTGAACCGAGAAGTTCTTAAAATTCGGAATTAAATAAAATTTAATGCCCTCGGCAGCGCCGGGACGGGTGCACGCAAACACGGCAATCACAACGGATAGTATCAGAAGTACGGGCATTAAAACTTTGCTGACTCTCTCAATACCTTTTTCAACTCCGCGGATTATTACAACCGCGCCGGCGAGTACAAAAATAATTTGATATATAGTAGGCGCAATGGGCTGCGCGATAAATCCGCTGAAATATCCGTCGCCCGAAATTGCGCTGTGCGTGCCAATAATGTAAGATACAAGGTATTTTAAAACCCATCCTCCGATAACGCTGTAATAAGGAACTATAATTATCGGAATAATTGACGCCAGCACGCCCACAAACGCATATTTTTTATTAAGCTCGCGGAATGCGCCAAGCGGGCTTAAACCTGTTTTTCGTCCAAGCGCAATTTCCGCGACCATAAGTGAAAATCCAAATGTGACCGCAAGAAT
The DNA here is from genome assembly GCA_949742185.1 of uncultured Clostridia bacterium. Classification (GTDB taxonomy): domain Bacteria; phylum Bacillota; class Clostridia; order UBA1381; family UBA1381; genus CATJNN01. The sequence continues at coordinate 1,328 of CATJNN010000046.1, forward strand.
AATATATACGAGCAGAAAGATTCCTCCGCCATATTTTGCCGCGAGGTACGGAAAACGCCATATGTTTCCCAGTCCCACAGCTGAGCCGGCCGCCGCAAGCACAAAGCCTATCTTGCCGGAAAATTTACTTCTTTTACCTGTCATAATTTTTTACCCCCATTTTATATTTAATTAAATTATTATACCAAATAATTCTGCAAAAATCAACTTCAAAAACTATTTATTAATATCATTGCCGTTTTCAGTGACATATATTGGTTTCTTATACTTTTCTCATAAAAATCTTGGAAGCCAGTAAAGCGCGTCCGGCGTTATTTCCCAGTCCATGGCGGTTTGTTCAAAGCCGGCGGCGGGAGAAACACTCCCCGCGGCGCAGACTGTTCCTGCAGTGTAAGTGTTCATTCCGATAAAATCAACGGGTTCTCCGATAAGGCGAATATCCTCCTTTGTAATTTTTATTTTGTTTTTTTCAAAGAATTCCATAAGTTCGGGCTCATATTCACCTTTCATAATCGGGTCTATCCATATGGCGTTTCCCAAGTAATGACGAGTCATTACACGGAAAGTTTCTTCGTATGCGGCTTTAATATCGTCATCAGAATCAGTTGCGGGGATTTTAACGTCCCCGACCGGCGCAAATCCAACCTGCGGCGGTGTTTCAGCATACTCTCGTATTACACTCACCGCCGCTCCGTGCGCCGTGAGAGCATGATGGGCGCAAAGCATAACCTTGCCCTCCGTTTGATTTTATGCGTTTATTATATAATAGTT
>CATJNN010000047.1 GCA_949742185.1 uncultured Clostridia bacterium
GTTTTTGTCAGCAAAGGTGAGTATCGGAGCGTTGGGGTTTTCAATAATTTCCGCCAGCACATTTTTGATTTTTTCTTCGTAATGCGGGTTGTGGGTTTTTGGGTACGGGCTTTTTCTTCGCATTAAAACATCCTCGGGAAGAATAGTTCTCGCCGCTTCGCGAAGAATATTTTTTGATACGTTGTCTTTGTTTTTCATGCTCCATGGAATATTCCACACATATTCGACAAGTCTGTGGTCGCAGAACGGCACACGCACTTCCAGACCTGAAGCCATACTCATTCTGTCTTTGCGGTCTAAAAGATTTGTCATGAACCAGTTGATGTTAAGATATGATATTTCACGTCGGCGCGCTTCCTCTGCGCTGTCGCCCGCATATACGGGAACCTCCGCGATGGATTCTTCGTAGCGCATGGTTGAATAACCAGCTAAATCAAGCGCGTCGGCAACCTCGTCGCGCAGAACGCTGTTTCTTAGACTCATATCGTAACTCCAGGGGAAGCCGTGAGTGGCGAAGGCTTTTTCGCTTCTAAACCACGGATATCCTCCGAATATTTCGTCGGAACATTCGCCTGAAAGTATAACGGTATGTTTCTTTTTTATGCACTCGCAGAAATACATCAGCGATGCGTCTACGTCTGCCATACCAGGTAAATCCTTTGCCCAGACTGCTTTTAACAGATAATCGACAAGCACGTCGTTTCCGCAGGTAAGATATGTATGATTTGTGTTGAATTCCTCCGCCATGCGTTTAACCCATGGAGCGTCTGCGTCTGGCTGAAATGCGCTTGCCTTGAAATATTTTTCATTATCTATATAGTCAAACGAGTATGTTGAAAGCCGTTCGTTTTTATCGCGCATATAATTTGCGCCGATTGCTGTTATAACGCTTGAATCAAGCCCGCCGGAAAGCAGTGTGCCTATGGGCACGTCGGACACAAGCTGACGCGTTACGCTGTCTACAACGAGAGAGCGTACTTTTTCTATCGTGTCCTCATAGCTATCGGTGTGCTCATGACTGTCAAGACGCCAGTATTCTTCTATGCTTACGCCGCTGCGCGAGAAAATCATATACCGCGCGGGACGGAGCTCGCGTATTCCTTTAAATACGCCCTCTCCTTGTGTTCTGGCGGGCGACATTGCAAAAATTTCTCGAAGTCCCGTTATATCTACAGATGGCGATATCGACGGATATGCAAACAATGTTTTTATCTCGGAGCCGAAAATAAGGGTGTCATTCTGGAACGCGTAAAAAAGCGGCTTTACTCCGAAACGGTCGCGGCAGAGAAAGACGCGCTGGCGCATTGAGTCCCATATACAAAAAGCGTATATTCCGTTGAATTTTTCGGCGCATTTTTCGCCGTAGTGTATGTATGCATAAAGCACAACCTCGGTGTCAGAGGTGGTGGTAAAGTGATAACCGTAATTCAGAAGCTCGCGTTTTATGTCCCATGTGTTATAAAGTTCGCCGTTATATGTAATTGCAAATTCATAACCGCCCACGCTGCGAACCATAGGTTGTTTTCCGCCCTCCACGTCTATAACTGCAAGACGCGAATGCGAGAAAACGCTGTGATCGCCAACCCATACGCCCGAAGCGTCGGGACCGCGGTGGGTCATAATGTCTGCCATTTCCTGGGCGACAGTTCGATTATACTCAAATTCTTTCAGCATATTCTTTTTATAATTAATAAATCCTGCTATTCCGCACATAGTAATACCATAGCCTTTCTGCCCGCAGTATTGTAAATATTTAACGGCTCCGCGCGGGCGGCGGGCGTTAAACCGCGGCAAATATAACCTAAACGCATACGTCTCCCGCCTCTTAGGCGGCGGGTTACGTGTTCGATTTTCGACAGGAAATATAGTATCCTGACAAAACCCGTCGGAGCAAAGCTCCGCCGAGCAGGCTGATGAGCACAATTCGGGGCGTTGAACCCCAAACTGTGTTTGCTGTTTGCTGCGCAAACGCAGGTTACAGCCGCCGCAGCGTGATTAAGCGAGCTTATTAAGCTTTGCTTCAGCTTAAAGCTTCGCCGTCACTATAGCATATGATGTGACTTAATTTCTTATTTCACATCGGACTGTTTTGATACTGTATAATATTAAATTAAACAAGAAAATGTGCGCGAAAGCGGAACTTTTTTTGAAGATGACCGTCTAATAATATGGATAGGACGAAAGACCTATTATCCCATCCCCAACAGAGCATTATAAATGCTCTCCCCCAAAAAATTATTATATAATTCCCCCAAAA
>CATJNN010000048.1 GCA_949742185.1 uncultured Clostridia bacterium
CGTCAGATTCTAAATTATTTTTATTGCCGCCATTCCACAGCACAGTTAAGCAAATAAAAAACTGCCTGTTTAAATAGGCAGTTTTTTATTTAAATCTCTTACAGCAATTATTTTCACGGGCATACTACTCATGTTACATATCGTTTCTTATTAAATCCTCATATGTTTCCCGCTTAATTACAATCTTAGCAGAACCGCCCGATACAGCTACAACAGCCGGTCTCGCTATTCTGTTATAATTACTTGACATAGAATAATTATACGCTCCTGTGGCAAGCACTGCAAGCGTATCGCCAACCTCAATCTTAGGCATATATGCGTCTTTTAGAAGTATATCTCCCGACTCACAGCATTTTCCTGCAATAGTCACAGTTTCCGTCGGCTTTTCATTCGCGCGGTTCGCAATAACCGCCGTATATTCCGATTCATACATGATATAACGAGGATTATCTCCCATGCCGCCGTCAACCGAAACATAAGTGCGCACATCTTTAATTTCTTTGCGTCCTCCTACTGTATAAAGCGTAATTCCTGCCGGCGCGACAATCGACCTCCCCGGTTCCATGATAATAAAAGGCAGTTTAACTCCATATTTTTTCGCAGCGTCCTTAACTATAACTGAAATTCTCTCTATATACTTGTCATATTCAATTGGGTCGTCGTTTTCAGTATAGCGTATCCCATATCCGCCCCCAAGATTAAGCTCGTCAATTTCAATCCCCAGCTTATCCTTAAGCTCTTTGATAAACTCCATCATAACCTCTGCGGCCTTGCAGAACGGTTCAATATCAAATATCTGAGAACCGATATGACAATGCACACCCGTCATGCGGACATTCGCAAGCTTAGACGCTTTTTCCGCAATCTCAAACGCCTCGCCGTTTTCAAGCGCAACTCCAAATTTTGAATCAATCTGACCAGTCTGGACAAAGCTGTGAGTATGGGCGTCAATTCCCGGCTTAATGCGGAACATAATCTTCTGAACCACTCCGTTCTCAGCCGCAATTTTATCAAGCATCTCAAGCTCGTAAATATTATCTACCACAACATGACCCACGCCGCTTTTAATCGCTAAATCAAGCTCGTCAGCAGTTTTGTTGTTACCATGGAAACATACTTTTTCCATCGGGAATCCCGCTTTAACGGCGGTATATATTTCTCCGCCCGAAACAACATCCAGCCCCAGACCCTCCTCGTTTGCAATCCGGCATGTATACAACGAGCAAAACGCTTTATTTGCATAAAGCACCAGCCCCTTGCCGTCATAATACTTGTCCATCGCATTCTTATAAAGTCTGCAGTTTTTACGGATTAAATCCTCGTCCATAACATAAAGCGGTGTGCCAAATTTTTTCGCCAGCTCCACAGTGTCATTTTTTCCAATTATCAAATGATTTTTTTCATTCACTCCCAAATTTTCCGAAACAAACATAATAACCTCCCTATCCAAAACAAACGGCGCAGTTCTGTTTTGCATCTTCGCAAAACAGAACCGAGCCGCTGTTTTTATCGTTTCTTAAAGCCCGCATAATTCATGACGCCGCCGTTTTCGGCTTATATATTAGCTGCGGCTGTTTTTCATCGGTAATGCAATTCTTGTGAACTATACATTTTTCAACATTATCGACCGACGGCAAATCAAACATTATATTAACCATTATATCTTCAATAATTGCCCTCAGTCCGCGCGCGCCCGTTTTACGCTCAAGCGCCTTGTCCGCAATCGCTTCTATGGCATCCTCGTCAAACTCCAGCTTAACGCCATCAAGCGCAAGCATCGTCTGATACTGCTTAACAAGAGCGTTTTTCGGCTCCGTCAAAATCTCCACAAGCGCGTTTCTGTCAAGCTGGGCAAGCTTCGCCACAATCGGAAGTCTGCCTATAAACTCCGGAATAAGTCCGAATTTAAGCAAATCTTCCGGCGTAATCTGCGCCAAAAGCTCGCTGACATCCTTTTCTTTTGCACTCTGAATATCCGCCCCAAAACCCAATGCCTTTTTACCTACGCGGTTGCCGATAATTTTATCAACTCCGTCGAACGCTCCGCCACATATAAACAGGATATTTGTCGTATCAATCTGAATACACTCCTGATGCGGATGCTTTCGTCCGCCTGTCGGCGGCACCGACGCAACAGTTCCTTCAAGAACTTTTAAAAGCGCCTGCTGCACTCCCTCTCCGCTAACATCGCGCGTTATTGACGGATTTTCAGATTTTCTGGCAATCTTGTCTATCTCATCAATATAAATAATACCTTTTTGAGCAGTCTCAACATCAAAATCCGCCGCCTGTATAAGTTTCAGCA
>CATJNN010000049.1 GCA_949742185.1 uncultured Clostridia bacterium
CCGCCCCGAAAAGGCAGCGACATATCAACTCTTGGCGCGATAGTTAGTGCAAATCCGGATAAAATCGTTTATGTATCCTGCAACAGCGCAACTTTAGCGCGCGATTTAAAGTATCTTGCAGAAAACGGATATACGCTAAAAACCGCCGCGCCGTTTGATATGTTTCCCCAAACCTCGCATGTGGAGACGGTTGCTCTTATGACGAGAATTCAAGAAAAATAAATGAAAATAATTCAGGGCATCGAACCCTGAATTATTTTTGCTGTTGTTCCGCAACGCAATTAATGAAAATAATTAGGGATATCGGGCTCCAAATTGTTCTCGCCACCCACTTGCAACGTAATCAATAAAAAAATCAGGGCTTAGTGTAACACCCTGATTTTTTTATTAAAATTCTCTGTAAAAATCATCTTTCATTTCAGACATCACCAAATAGCACTCTCTGCCGTATAAAAGCTTCGCCGGCAAACGCCATGGAACCCCGCAGTAAAATTCATCCGCAATCAGCTTTCCGTCTGCATAAATCTGCTCCACATCGCATGGATATGAAAGCTCAATAAAGCCCTCTTTCGATGTGACTTCAACTCGCTTATATTGAAGCCGACGTCTGCCTCCTATGTGAAGTTCCTCCCCATAAGCAGGCTCGAAAGGAATATCTTTCACGTCCGACACCCTTAATTCCGCCTGATTAAATTCTCTATTAACAAAAAACTCCTCAAATTTGTCTCCGTTCCAGACCTTATATGAAAAACTCCCCTCCTGCACTGCTTTCACAACACCGTTTTCAATATAAATATCGCAGTTGTTTCCTATATATATTTTACCGTCAATTTTCCGCATATGCAGAGCCGCGTCTTTAAGTACGGTAACAATTTTTATATTACCAACATAATCAACGCTAAAACTGTCCGCACATATCACCGTTTCGTCCTCAAATTTATATTCCGCGTCAATGCCGTCTATCTTCATAAAGAAAAATGTATCTTCCGACGAACAAAGCAGCTGAGCGGTTGCATACTCTATTTTCGTTTTTCCCAACGTCATATTAAACGGCATAAAGAACGAGCTTCCGCCGCGCACATTAATCTTAGGAAAAACAACAGCCCCCGTATCTATAACAACATCGTCCACTCCCTCGGCGTGGGCCAGACGCTGGTATTGATTAACAAAAACAAAACCGCCGTCGCCGTCTGTTCTCATACAATACCGCAGCTCTGAAAGATTTTCGGGCGAAGGGTTGTTTTCAGACGGTACATTTTCCATAGGCGCAAGAATACTGCCAAAATCATTAACAAACATATGAAGAAGATTTAACATACCATATTGCTCTTTAGTCTCTCCATATGGTGTGAGAGCGGTATGATAAAAATACGACAAAATCGGGCAGTCGTTTGGATATCCTGTCTCACGGCTTTCATTGAAGGTTGACAGCTTGCCTATTTTATTTACGCCGCCGTGATACATATAATATCCGACCAGATTGTTCCCGCATCCAAGCTTGACAAGCGACAGCGCATACGCGTCCATCCCTGATACAATCATCCGTCGGTGATGAGTCGGCTGAAGCCCCGCGCCAAGCTCGCAAGTCGCAAAAGGATATTTCTCATACGGCAGAAGCCACCCATCCTCATCAGGAGATGATATAACGTCTTCGCCTATAGCGGAATCGTTTCTTTCGGGTCTGAATACAAAATGCGGCGACGGCGGCAACCTGTCCATGCTTGCCGCCCACGGCGCGTCCACATAACCGCCGAACACCGGCATAACCTCGTCTATCGGTATTTTCGCTCCGTATTTACTGTTCCAGCCCGTCACCGTATATAACGGAACGTCAAATCCGATTTGCACGGCAAGCTTTTTCAAATCCGCCAGATGCTCCGCATTATCCACTAGCTCGTTCTCAAGCTGTATACCGATAATGTTCCCTCCGTCTTTATATAAAAGTCCATTTATCTGCTCATATATTTGATCATACCAGACACGCACTAGCGACATATATTTTTCATTGCTGTCGCGCAGCTTAAAATCCTTTTTCAAAAGCCAATCCGGAAAACCTCCGTTTCTGCATTCACCGTGCGCCCACGGACCAATACGCAGAATAACGTCCATACCAGCACGTTTTGCGTCAAGTACAAAAGAACGCACGTCAAGGTCTTCGGAGAAATCAAATCTGCCCTCAATTTCCTCGTGGTAAATCCAGAATAAATATGTTGAAACCACCGTTACGCCGCCGGCTTTCATCTTGCACAGTTCTCTGTACCATTCATCTTTATTCGCACGCGAAAAATGATATTCTCCTGTCACTGCAATCCAAGGTTTGCCGCCTCGTTCAATATAAAGACTTGAAACGTCAATACGC
>CATJNN010000050.1 GCA_949742185.1 uncultured Clostridia bacterium
ATGCTGTAAAATTATAAATAATATAATATCAATATGGTGTACAATCCATCATAAGACACAAAGAAAGGGTGTTTCTAATGAGAATTAAATCAAAACTCTTATCATGCATCATGGCGGCGGCAATGGCATTTTCCGCTGTTGCGCTTCCGGCTGTTACCGCCGGAGCCGAAGCGTATGTAAACAAATCGATTATCTATGTTGATAATTCCGACTTTACAGATATTTCATCCGGCGTTTCGGGGCTTCCTATAACAGTAGACGGCAGACCTTGGAACCGTAAAGGAAGCGCAGGCTCCTCATCAGAAACTTTTTTATCTGAAGACGGTAAAAATTATTGCCATATCATGTCTGATGGTATCAAAGGCGGCGTTGCAGGCGAAGGTTCTTATTATTTTTATAATAAAAATGAAAAAACAGGTATGGAAAACGACGGTTATGTAAAATTTGATTTCCGCATGACAAAAGGCTCCGGTCCAATGCAGCTTGATATGGGTCAGTTCACAGACCCGACAAAAGGCACGGCTCCGGCAGCTGTAAACGTTAAATTTGATCCTGATTTAAAGAAAATTACAGCAGCAACATCAGGCGGCAAAACATTAGACCTTATAACAAATTTTGCTACAGATACATGGTACACAATTGAAATTGAAGTAAATGTAAGTCCTCTTGAAGAATACACTGTAACGGTATATGACGCAGACGGCAAAGAGCTCGGAAAACAAGCAGAACTTGCATTTATTGATAAAAATATTACAATGATTCAGACAACATCGTTCAGCTATATCAGAAAGCAGCCTGCAGGTCACAGCTTTGATATAACAAACGTAACAATCGCAAGAATGAACAAAGAAAGCGTTGAGGCTACGCAGGCGGCAAGCAAATCTGAAGCAACCCCAACTCCGGAACCGACGGCCACACCGGAGCCAAGCGCAACGCCCACTCCGACAGCTACACCTGAAGCAACTCCAACACCCGCTCCGTCAACGCCGAAAACATTCAGCGATATCTCGGAGCACTGGGCAAAATCTCAAATTGAAGAAATGGCGACCGCAGGTATAATCGACGGTGTGGGAGACGGTAAATTTGACCCCGAAGCTAATATCACACGCGGTCAGTTCATTAAGCTTATTGTCGCAGCTCTTGATTTGGATATAAAAGCAGATTATGCCGGAACAGCAACAGATGTTGCTTCGCACTGGGCGGCAAAATATGTTCAGGCGGCTGACTCTAACGCGCTGCTTGACGCGGCATTCACAGCTGACGGAACCATGAAGCTTGACCAAAACATTACCCGTGAAGAAATGGCTTCTATAATAACCCGCGCTGCAAAAGCAAAGAATCTGGATATTGGCGCGTCTGCTGACGCGGGCAACTTTGCAGACAGCAACGCTATTTCAGCTTGGGCGGCAGACGACGTAGTGTTCGCGGCAAAGCTCGGTCTTGTAACAGGTATTGAAGAAAACGGTTCAATGCTTTTTAAACCGCAGGATTTATCAAACCGAGCACAAGCTGCAACTATGATGAGCAGACTTTTCAACATAATTAAAAACGCATAATAAGTGTTTGAGATTCTGACACGATAGGCGCTCTCCTATCCGACAGATAAAATAAAGATGAATAAAACAGGGAGGAAATCAATCCTCCCTGTTTTATTGTCTGCACTGCGGCAGCAAAATACAAAAACGCCACACATGCCTACAAATTTTTATTATTTTCTTTATGAATAAATGACAAATATATTATTCTTTAATATTCTCAAGCTTTTTGACGGCTTCCTCAAGCTCCTTCGCTTCTGCCTCTTCTTTGTTAAGAAGCTCTGTTGCCCAATTCGGCGCGTTTTTCATCTTTTTAACAATCTTATTAAGTTTGCTCCATGCCGTCATAAATCGTTTCTCTTTTGACAACTCGTCAATAAGCTTTTCAAACGACCACGTCATATTCTGCTGAGTCATAACTCCGCGCAAATCAACAAGTACCCTATGCCTACGCATTCCATCTATAACAGCATTAAACTTTTTTGCCGTAAGCCCGCAAAGCAACACGCACTCGCGTTTTAATTCGCCGCTGTACTCACGGGGCACAGCCGAAGCTCCCATAACTCCAGCAAGATATGCCGCGCTCTGACTAAGCTCATTGTTCTCCACAATCCTGACTGCCACTCCGGCAATACGCGCCACCTTAATCATTTCTGATTTTTTCTTAACATTATATAGAAGCACAATTTCTTTCATTTTTCCTCTCCTTTTTAATTTCATAGATTTTTTGCCCGCATAAAAACGTCTTTTTGCAAACCAACAAAAACACAGTATAAATATACTGTATAAAATTTAATAATTCTTCAATATATTAGTATTGCGAACA
>CATJNN010000051.1 GCA_949742185.1 uncultured Clostridia bacterium
CCGGAAAGAGCCTATAAGTATTATCATCAGCTTTTACCGATGATAGCACAGCAAAAGGCAGGCGAATGGCGTTATAAGGCGGAGCCTTATGTGTACGCGTCAAATATTTTCGGACCTGAAAGCGATAAATTCGGACTTGCAAATGTGTCGTGGCTTACAGGAACTGCTGCTTGGATGTATATTGCGGTTACTCAGTATATGTTCGGTATACGCGCAAAATGGGATGGTCTTGAAATTGACCCGTGTCTGCCGGAGGAATGGAAAGATGTGAAAGTAACAAGAAAATTCAGAGGATGCACATATCATCTTACTTTAAATAATAAAACAAAACTGTTTATTCCGCATGAGGACGGAAGAAAGGAATATTACGGTTAGGAACTTGAAGAGAGTCAAAAGAATGTGAGGTAGGGAAATGAAAGCTATAACTTCATTACTGTGTGCGGTTGCCGTGGCATTGTCATTGTGCTGTTCAGCGTTTGCGGCTGAAAACAGCGAATATTTCGCGGAGCACAGTGTAGAGATTGTGTCGGTTTCTAATGGGAAAGCGTATATTAAAGCTGTGAACAGTGAAGCGGAGCCTTTTGCGGCGGTGCTTATTCATGCCAGATATAACGGCGACATGCTTGATGCAATAAGGATATATCCTCTTGATAATATTTCGGCTGAAGTTACCGAGCAGGAGCTTTTAGAAATTGGAGTGCAGAAAGACGACAAGCTGATGGTTTGGAACAGCATGGAAGAGATGGTATCGCTTACCGACGCATACATAATTACAGGGAACGAGCCTGTAGTTACCGAATATACAATTACCGTCCCTGAATATGTTACAGACCTGACTATAGACGGAGCAGAAGCGGGAACTAATCCGAAAGCGGAAGCCGGCGCAGTTATAGGATTTAAAATTACAGTTCCGGAGGGATATAAAATTACTGCGGGGAATGTTACCGCTGCCGGAGCCGGCAATGTTGAATACAATGAAGCGACAGGAGTTTACAGCTTCTCAATGCCTGCGTCAAATACAGAGATAAAAGCAGTATTTGATATTAGAACATACACGGTAACGTTTAAAAGTAAAGGTGAAGAAATTAAAACTGCTCAGGTGCAGTATAATTCTACGGCGGAGGATATAGTTCCTTCGGTAACTGCTGACGCAGGATATGAGTTTCTTGGCTGGGTAAAAGGCGATAATGATGAAGGAGAGATAATTTCAGTCTGGGAGCCTATAAAAGAAGATTCGGTATATACGGCTAAGTTTGGCAGAAAAGAATATGTTTTGACCGTGTCGCAGCCGGAGCATGGAACAGTGGTTATAAAGGACGCAGTGTCAGACGAGATAATCACTCTGTCAGATTTTAAGGCAAATGTTAAATACGGCGCAGAGTTTAAAGTGATTGCCGAAGCAGTGGACGGATATGCCCTTAAAGCTGTTTCCGTGACATACGGAACAGAAAATAGAAAGCTTGAAAGCGCAGACGGAGTTTATACAATGCCCGCTGATAATGTAAATGTCAGAGCGGAGTTTGAGCGGGAGTTATATACGGTCACGGCGTCGGTTGACGGCGGTATTGCGTCGGTACAGCTTGTCGGTGAGGATAGCGTTGTAAAAACAGGCGTTATAAAAGACAATACTGTAACTTTTGAAGGAATTGAGGCGGGAGAATATGCAATTCAGGCAGTACTTAAAGAAGATTATAAAAATCTTATAATAAGCGCAGAAAACAATAAAATTATAGTTTCTGGCAGTATGACAGATGCGTTTTCCGTAACCGCGGAAGAAAAAATAAAAAGCAGGGTTGAGCTTGTGACCGCGCAGAATGGCTCGCTTGCCGTGAAAAACGGAGATGTAATTCTCGGCGCGGACGCTCTTGAAGCGATTTACGAGGGAACGTCTTTAACTGTTGAGGTTAGCCCTGACGAGGGATATGAGCTGACAAAGCTTGTGTATGAAGGCACGGCGGAAGGAAGCGGTTTGGGAGCAGCTCCTATAGAGAAAACTGACGAGATTTATGCTCTGGTTATGCCTGCGGAGCCGATAAAGATAACTGCGGAGTTTGAAAAGCTCGACAGACCTAAATATGACGCGGAGAATAACGCGGTTGTTCTCGCACAGTCCGTGACGCTTCAGACTGTTGTTATAATGGATAAGACGGAAGAAAATTATTATTACATGGATACCGACAGCGACGGTTTTACCGTTCAGCGTTTTCTGCTTAGTGAGCCGCTGGTATCGGGTGAATACATAATCAGAATGAAGATGATTGACGGAACAGTTTCAGACGCAGTTCTGAGTGTAAAATAAAATTTTAAATTAACTTCTATAACAGGGAGGAAAGTATAACCATGAAACCAAGAATAGGAATAAGACCAACAATAGACGGCCGCTGGGGCGGTGTAAGAGAAAGTCTTGAAGAAAAGACAATGGCAATGGCAAAGGCGGCGAAGGAGCTGATTGAAAGCAATGTGCATTATCA
>CATJNN010000052.1 GCA_949742185.1 uncultured Clostridia bacterium
CGCAAACCAACCGGTGGCGGTGCAGATTGTCGGCAACCGAATTGTTGATATGCGCGCGCTCAACTGCGCAATGGACAGAAAAACGTTTATTTCAGCAAACAGTCAAAGAATAACTGCAAAAGACGCAGTTTGCGATTTAGGGAAAAATGCTGTATTTTATGTTTACTCACAGTCGAATAAATACAGAATAATAAACTCCGACGATATAGGCGATTACAACATATCGTCGGTATCGGTATATACCGATACCGCCACAGAGCGCGGCGGCGTTGGCAGGGTTGTTGTTTTATATGAAAGATAAATGAAAACAATGCAGGGCGTCGAACCCTGCATTGTTTTTGTTGCCCACACGCAACGCAGTTAATGAAAATCATTCAGGGCATCGAGCCCTGATTGATTTTTGCTGTTGCTTCCGCAACGCAATTAATGAAAATCATTCAGGGCATTGAACTCTGAATGGTCTTGCTGTTGCCATAGCAACGTATTTAATGCAAAAAATAGGGCTGCATTAGCAGTCCTATTTTTTACATTGCCACATTTTTTATTCCGATAAATTAATCGAAATGGAAAGACCTGCTTTAAAACCTTCTTTAAAATAATGTGCGCTTTTTTTCTCTATTTTTGTATTATAAGCGGATATAAGCTTATGAAAAGCCGTTAGTTCTTTCTCCGGAAGTCTTGCGCACAGAAACCGACAATACTGGTTTGTTTTATTTCTTGCGGACACATACTCTTTGTCATTGTTCATGCTTTTTTCAGACAACGATATGTATTTTTCGTATATATCTTCAATTATGTCCATAGCTGTTACCTCCTTTCCATATAATTTGCGCAATTAAAAATGTGCCGCGGCAAAAACCAAGCGGCACAATAAAAACGCCCGCTTTGATAAATGCTGCGACACACCTATAAATTTATCATTCAAATCATAAATAGCAATGACAAACAAAGCATATGGCGTCTTTTACGAAGCTATATACTATTTAGATTTGATGAAATATTTATTTATAGGTTGTCGCAAGACTAGTATATCATAGGTTTTTGCGCTTGTCCACATTTTTCATTATTTTTGCAATAAAAATGTGCCGCGGCAAAAACCAAGCGGCACAATAAAAACGC
>CATJNN010000053.1 GCA_949742185.1 uncultured Clostridia bacterium
GGACAACATTATTGAGATTGCGGGCGGACATAATATAGGCTACGCGCTCGATAAAGACGGCCATGTGTGGGCGTGGGGCTCAAGCGCGTTCGGCGCGCTGGGTCAGGGCGAAAGCTTTGACGGCACAACGCGCACAAGACTTTCGTATGCGACGCTTGTTAAAAATGAAGACGGAAGTGGCTATCTAAGCGGAATTGTACATATTGCGTCAAATAATTATTACGACATTAATATAGGCGACACAAATACAATTCATCAGTATGGCGTGTTTGCGTTGGATGAAAATCATGATTTATGGGCATGGGGCGGAAATCTGGCTCCAATTAACGTTTTCCAAATAGACGCAAGCTCGCTACCTGTAAATTGGAGCAGAAAACATCCATCGCTCTCAAATGTAAAAAATATTATGAGAACTACAGAAAACGCTACAGGAACTATACTCAGAAACGACGGTTCCGTATATCGCTGGGGATATCTGGGCTATGGTCTGGGCGATGGAATCAACCAGAACAGATATGCTCCGGCGCGGAGAATACCTGTTAAAGACGAATATGAAAATGAGCTGTACACTATAGCGATTAATCCGTATTTTGACGCGGTTGGAATGATAACGCATAACGGGGATTACTACGCTGCAGGTCGTAATGAAAATTGTGTAATCCATATAAGCGGGAACCATCAGTATACAGTGGTAAAGCATGACGGATATTCTAAGGATGCGTCTGGAAACGCGCCTCTTACGGGCATGGGACGGAGCGCGAGTATGGTAGTTAAATCCGACGGCAAAGTATATACTGCCGGATATAATAGTGATTACATGCTCGGGCAAGGAACAAGCGGAGTGTCAAACGGAGTTGCCGCGCCGGTACAGAAAGAAAATGGAGACCCTCTGACAGGTATTATTCAGGCGGGACTTTCCAATGCGTATACAAATGATTATTACGGTAACGGAGCAACTACAGGCTATGCAATGCAAAACGACGGCACAGTCTGGAGCTGGGGTTATCAAAATATGGGACAGGACAGTATGCTGCTGGGTGACGAGTCAATATACGACGTGAACACAACCAACGGCAGAGCGTATGCAGACAGAGTATTATCGCAGTACGGGGAGAACCATCTGGAGGTGTCCGGCGGCACGCTTTTGAGAGGAACAAACACATATCCCGTTACA
>CATJNN010000054.1 GCA_949742185.1 uncultured Clostridia bacterium
CTTATAAAATATTATAAAGCATCTGCAAAGCCTCTGCTCTCGTGATGCTTCCTGTTGGATTAAGCTCGTTATTATATCCCGTTAAAAGCCCCGACCCGCACATTATTGAAAAACCGTCGTATGACCATGCCGGTATCTGCGCGCTATCAGACCAATAGCTCAAATCTATTTTATATAAATTTTCCGGAAGTATGCGCCCGAGCACCGTCGCCATTTCAGCTCTGGTAACAGTATCGTTCGGAGCAAAGTACAGCTTGCCGTCCTCCTGACGTCCGCGTATGATTCCACTGTGATATGCCGCGTTAACCGCGCTTTTCGCCCATGACGGTATAGACGCGCTATCCGCGAAACCCGCCTGTTCTCCGCCGCTCAGTCCCAAATAATTTGCCATCATAACCGCAAATTCAGCGCGCGTCATAACGTCGTTCGGCTTAAAATATCTTTTTCCGTTTTCATCCGCGCCGTTCACAATATTTTTCGCGCTCATATACGAAACCACCTTATCAGCCCAGTGCCCGTCCATATCTGCAAATTCGCTGTTTTTACCGCTTTCTCCAAAGCTTCCGCTCCACATGCTTTTATATCCCGAAGAATTAACCGCCTCGAACGTTACCTTATGCAACTCGCCGTAAAATCCGTCGGGCACATGGTACACTATCTGCGCGCTGTTCGCGCCCGTCTGGTTTTTCTCGGTCTCAGCAGACACATCAACGCCGTCCACGCGCACTACCGCGCTTTGCGCGTCTATTGAGCCGTAAATCGAACTGAAATACGCAACTATATTAGCGTCGTTTTGTTCGCGCGCGACCTCGATTGCGGGATGCTTATCCTGCTCGCCCACATCACGCACGGTAACGTTAATTTCCTTTGCGTAATCTCCCGCCGACACGCGCACAACGCCTATCCGTCCCGCATTATCAAGCTTAAGAACACCGTTTGGGTCGACAGAGCCGATTTCTCCGCTAACTTCCCATTTAAACAAATCATCGCGCGATTTCAGCACGTTCCTCCCCGCATACGCTGTTGCCGTCAAATCTATGCTTTGCCCTACCGAGCCCGTAATGTTTGATAGCGTATCTCCGGTGGACTCGTTTTTTATAACAATATCCGTAGGAGTCCTGTATGTCATGAAAGACGCCTGCCCGTACGCCATAGTCCCTGCGCTTTCCGCAGTAATAACCGTTTCGCCGTCGCCCGCAAAGGTCACTGTACCCTCAGGCGATACCGAGGTGTCGGTATGGTATGCCGAATATGTCACATCAGGAGGCACGTCGGTTTTGTAGTCTCCTGTGTCTACCGCTTTAACATCAAGCTGCTGTGTCATTCCGTTAAGATAATAACCTGTATACGGATACAAATACAAACGCTTTACCTGTCCTGTAGGCTGCTGAGTATTCTGCAAAAATATAAAGTTCGCGCAGGAACGCAGCGTTCCCTCAGATGGTGAATTCAAAATTGACAGCGTATCGCTTCCGGGATACACTCCTGCCATCGTCGTTGAACCGCCTCCGTCAAGATTTATTGCGTCAACGCAGCCCAGCTCTGCCATTCTCTGAGCTATAGTGGAGATTTTCGCTCCGTAACTATAGCCTTTTTGTCTGCCGTCAAGCACATAGAAAACAACAGTGCCGTCCGCCTTAACGCCAACAGCAGTTCTCGGCGCGGAGCCCGCCTCAAAATCTGAACCGACAGCTCCGTTGTCTATAAGTCTGCCTCCTATACCTCCCAAGCCGCTATCCGCCCTGCTCCATCTTTCCGCGTCATACGAAACGGTATTTGAGATTGTCACTGTCTGACCTATTTGCAGACTTTCTATCTGTTTAAAAATAGGCTCATACCCGTCGCAGCCCATAGTAAGCACCATTTTACCGTCAGGAATTTCAATCTCTCCGTCGTTGTATCCGATGTCCTCAATAACCGCCGTAATCTGACCTCCAATAGTCATAGGGCCGCTGACGGAGCCTAAAATCACGTCTATCCCCCATGTCGAGGCTTTTGTGTCGTCTCCGAATTTATCGGTCAGCAAAAACGCCGGAAACGCCCCCGGCTGACGGTATTTGTTGACGTTATCAATATAAATTGTCTGCTCGTCTGTAGAGAGCGTGGTTTGTATTTCAAGCCATGAGATAAAAGCTGTTCCGTCGGTATTAAAGCCGATTGCGTCCTGACCCGTCGCGTCTTTGGTCACAAGCTCGCCGTTCATTATGGTATGTCCCATAGGCACTCCCGTTTTGAACGAAAAGTAATCCGCGTTAATACCGAGCATAGGCTGCAAGCCGTTTGCTTTCATATAATCCGCCGCCTGCGCAATATTCCGCTTTCCGTAGATTTCCGACCCGTTTATAACAACGGGACGCACCGCGGAATTCGGCGTATATTCGCAGTAATATTCGGTCTGCTCCTTAACGCTCGCCTGATCCGACATGAATACATTCTGATACAGGTATGTACTGTCGGCAAGCTGAAGTTTCCATCCGCTTATCTGCTCGCTCCCCAA
>CATJNN010000055.1 GCA_949742185.1 uncultured Clostridia bacterium
CGAATCCTTTCTATATAAAGTTTCACAATAGGATAATAACCGAACAGCATTGCGTACGCCATTGGTATCATTTTGTTCGGTATAATGATAAACGATAACAGTATCGCCGCAACCGCTCCCGAAGCGGCATAACGAGTTCCGCATTCAATCACAGGCACGCACACACATGCCGACGCAAGCGCAATCAGCGCAAGCTTTCCGCTCGGAGTTATTGAACATAGATAAAGAAAAAACGTGCTGAGTCCCGCCGATACCGCCGTAACAGTAAGTTTACGCGTATTCATATCATCACCCCTAACAGCAAGGTATACAATCACCGCCCATCATCTCGCAGCAGCAATCCGCGCATATAAGCGACGAACAGCAGTCGCACGCGCTCACTCCGCCCGTGTTTCCCATTGTGCGGTATGTGCGGTTTTGGTTAAATATATTATTATAAGCCGCCTGATATTCCGCATTATTCGGCTCCATACTAACCGCATTCTGGAGATATTGTTTACCCTGGTCATACCATCCTTTGTTCATACAAATAATCCCCTTTAAATAATTCCATTCGGCATTGCGCGGAAGCTTTTCAAGCATATTCTCCGCATCTGCAATCCGACGCTGCGATATTAACGCCCGTACCGACTGAAAGGATACGCTGTACGAAGCGCCGCCCGAATACGACTGACCTCCGGAACTGTATGAACCCGCGCCGGAATCTCCGCCCTTGTTCATCAGCATATCATACGCCTCATTAATCTCCTTAAGCTTTTCGCTTGCAAGGTCCGCAAGCGGATTATTCACATATCTGTCCGGGTGGTATTTTTTCACCAAATCGCGATACGCTTTCTTTATTGTTTCCTCATCAGCGTCCTCACTGACGCCGAGCACCTTATACGGGTTCATCGGGTGTTCCTGCCTTTCCTTTCAAAATAGCGTCCTGCCTGCTCTTCAAACCAAAATATAAAATATTTCTAAGCACCGTGTCATTTTTCTGTATTGGCAAAAGCTCGTATGCCGAGCACGCCGCGCTTAAAGTGTATGTCATGGTCACGCTGAGATTTTCTTTTAGCGTTTCCTTTAGCTTCTCTGCAGAGCCGCCCGAATACGACGCTAAAAACGGATTGTAATTTTTCTTTCTAACATCCCTATCAATATCGTTATATGCATCGAGCAAGTAAATCCATCTTCCGATATTATATCCAAGCCATGACAGCGCGCGGTTAACAGCCTCATCCTTAACAAACGGCGGCGTAAACAGAGCCGAAAGAATATTTGCAAAACAATCGGCGCTTTCGTCAGCTGAAGCACAATTTTCTTTCTCAAGCCTATCGAGATTATTAAGCCCCGCTATTATCCTCTCATACTGCTCAGGATATAGCTTTCTGATTTTTCGCATTGCCGAAAAATATACTCCCATTCCGCAAAGCGCGGATATACTTTTATCGTCGCGCCAATCGTCGGCAAACTTTAAATAAGTAAGAAGTATGCTCATATGCGCGCTGTATTCGCAAGCCTTATCCCCCGCCGCCACCGCCCGCTTCGACAGCGGATGCGCTATACATCTTTTCATCTCGGTTTTTAATGGGTTCTCCGAAAGCGACGACAGCAGTATTGATAGGAACGTCATATCATAACTAAGTCCCAGTCTCGCCGCCTGCGAACACCTCCCTATTTCTCGGCATAAACCGCAGTAATACGCACGGAATACATTGTATTCGCTGATTTTTAAATCGTCTTTATAAATTGTAACATAACCGAACATAAAATCCCTCTAGGTAATTGATACATCTAAGTATACCCCTAATCAGTGTGAATTTCAACAAAAAACAACGATACGTGTCTAAAATTTATTGTTTGTTCATATTTAAAATTAGTTATAGCTTGTCTGTATCCGCTTTCTCTGTTAAAATGATACAAGAAAATCAAAATACGGAGGCGCGCCATGAGAAAAGTTGTTTTATATATTGCAATGAGTCTTGACGGATATATAGCAGACCAAAACTGAAAAATTGAATGACTTAAAGGACACAGCGATAATGAGGAAAATATTGATACCTATTCTGCCTTTATAAAAAATGTCGATTCTGTTGTTATGGGATGGAATACTTATCATCAAATCATAACAGAATTATCTCCGAACGAATGGTTTTATAAAGATTTAACAACTTATATCCTTACGCACAGACCGCTGCCATCAGAAAAAAACATAAAATTTGTGCATGACAATCCATGCGGTATTGTTGAAAAATTAAAAACCGAACACGGCAAAACGATATGGATCTGCGGCGGAGGAAATATCATTCAGCCGTTAATACAAAACGGATTGATTGACGAATATTATATTTCAATAATACCGACGCTTTTAGGAAACGGCATCCGGCTGTTTGAAAAGTTGCCTAAAGAAATGCCGCTAAAATTAATACGCAGCCAGAGCTGCAACGGGATTACAGAACTGGTTTATAGATGTAGATAATTTATTATATAAACATATAAATGCATAAACAAACCATAA
>CATJNN010000056.1 GCA_949742185.1 uncultured Clostridia bacterium
GAAACGTTACCCGCTGGCTTTCCGACAAAAAATATTCGGCGGACGGAAAAACTCTTGATTATATTCCATTTAAAGAAACGAGAGAATATGTAGAAAAGGTGAATAAATACACAGAAACATATCGGAAGACATATGAAAAAAATAAATAAAGAATTGTATAATAAAAATAAAACGAGGCTTAAGCCTCGTTTTATTTTTATGCATTTACGCTTTATTCACTGAACCAAACAGCTCCATCTTTTCCTTAACAGTAGCCTTAATTGCTTCAAAGCCGGGGGCAAGCAGTTTGCGCGGGTCATATCCCTTGCCTTGTCTGTCCTTGCCTTCTTCAATATATTTGCGGGTTGCCTCCTGGAATGAAAGCTGACATTCTGTGTTGACATTAATTTTAGCAACGCCCAGAGAGATAGCGGTTTTAATCATGTTTTCCGGTATGCCGGTTCCGCCGTGGAGTACAAGAGGCAAATCTCCTATGAGTTCTTTTGTTTTTGCGAGCGCGTCGAAATCAAGCCCTTTCCAGTTTTCCGGATATTTTCCGTGAATATTTCCTATGCCTGCCGCAAGGAAATCAACGCCAAGGTCTGCAATGGCTTTGCACTCGTTTGGGTCTGCAATTTCGCCCGCGCCGACTACGCCGTCTTCTTCGCCGCCTATTGAACCAACCTCGGCTTCAATGGAGACTCCTTTTTCATGGCAAAGCTTAACAAGCTCTGTTGTTTTTGCAACGTTCTCGTCGATAGGATAATGCGAACCGTCGAACATAACGGATGAGAATCCTGCTTCGACGCATTTAATTGCGCCCTCGTAGCTGCCGTGGTCTAAGTGCAGCGCAACTGGAACAGTGATTTTTTGTTCCTCCAGCATGCCGTTCACCATCCCGACAACAGTCTTATATCCCGCCATATATTTTCCTGCGCCCTCGGATACGCCCAAAATAACAGGCGAATTATTTTCCTGAGCAGTGAGCAGAATTGCCTTTGTCCACTCCAGATTATTGATGTTGAATTGTCCTACGGCATAATGACCGCGAACCGCTTTCTGTAACATTTCAGTTGCAGGTACTAACATTAGTAATTCCTCCTTATAAATTTATATAATGTGTTAACATTAACCATTTTAATCAACGCCGAGAATAATGGCGGGAGTATTTCTTAAAACCTCCGCGCCCTCGGGGCTTATGTGTATCGGCTTGTTTGCTCCGCATTCGCGGCAGACCAGCGTTAAATATGAATTGTCAAACGCCGCGCCTATATCTCTGCTTCCGCATGCGCAGTATAAATGTCCGTTATCCGTAAGAGTTCTGAGCATTCCCATCATTTCATACAGCACATCGTTAAGCCCGATTGTGTCGCTGTCTTCCGCATACTCTCGGAACATCATGTCCTGTTCGCGGGCTGCCGCGGCAATTTCAGAATCTCTGCCGGAAAAGTAAATTTCAATTCCGGATTCCGGACATTCATAAATAAAAAGCTCCTGATTCCAGAATGCCGACGGCTTCATGAAGAAAGTGTGCGCTGAGCCGCAAATCAAACAATTTACAGCAATACGATATTTATCCTGCTGCATTTGCATTTGCAGACAAGGCGTTCCGCATTCGCATTTCAGCGTGTATGGCTTACCTTTGGAGAAATCAAAAACGTTAACGTTTTTAACAGCTACAGCCGAGCATGAGGGACATATATATCCCACGCATTTTTTTAAATCCGAAATCACTATTTTTTCTCCTTCATTTGTTCTCGTTCGTGATAAAATAAATATTGCTGGGCAAAACCCGCGAGAGAGCCGAAACGACTATCTGCAAATGCGGCTATTTCGCCCGCTTCCGCTTCGCGTCCGATGTACAGCCGTTCCATGGTTCTGCGCACCCAAACGTCAATCGGAAAAACTTCATGTCGTCCAAGCGAAAACAGCAGTATGCAGTCGGCAACCTTTTTGCCTATGCCGTTCACAGTCATAAGAGCGCTTCGCGCTTCATTGGTGTTCATACTATTGAGCGCGTCAATCGGAAGTTCTCCCGACGCCGCTTTCTGCGCTGCGTCAAGTATGTATTTATCGCGGAATCCCGCTCGTATCACAGCTAAATCTTCGCGCGAAAGCCTTGCCAAAGTTTGTGCGTCGGGGAATGAATAATATGTTTGACTGCGGTATTCAATCGGATTTCCAAACTCACGGCACAGCGTACCGATAATTTTTTGTATGCGCGGAATATTATTGTTTGCCGAAATTATAAAAGAGACAATACACTCCCACAC
>CATJNN010000057.1 GCA_949742185.1 uncultured Clostridia bacterium
ACCGTAAGGCGAATTACCATAGTTAAGCTCAATCTTAGGCAGACCTAATCTCTGAATCTTGAAAGTATAAGTCTTAGTGGCAACGCCGTCCGGAGCTGTTATCTTGATTGCAATGTCGTTTGTTGGAGCGTCTGTCGTTGCCGCAGCAAGATCGAATACCTCGTCCTCAGCGCTGCCTACGCCTGCAAGACCCTCGCTTGTAACCACATATGTCTGTGCTGTCGCACCGTTTACAGAGATTTCAACTGTTGACGCGGGTTCCGCCGCCGCTGCTGAAATCTTAATCTTGTTGTATTTGTTTGCAACGCGCGCATAGTAGTCGCCGGTAACTTCTACGTCAAGAGCTTTTGCTGTTGTGTAGTCGCTGTCAAAGAAGTTTTCAACAGGAAGAGTGCTTGTTTCAGTCCCGTCGTCAGCCGCTTCTACAGCTGTGAAAGAAACGTCCATATTTCCGTCGTCATCTTTACCCATGCTTGCGTCGTCGCTTGATTTCCATTCAGCAACAACCTTAATGTTGTCTTCAACTACGGTATCTGCTGTGAATGCGTCTGTATCGTCTCTTGTTGCATCATATTTAGGATCGCCGTCTGCATCGGTTCCCTTGTATATGTGCCATGCCACAAACTTGTAGTTTGCTTTTGTTGGCTCTGCCGGAAGCGTTGTTACCGGATTGCCGTTCTCGGTTGCTCCTGCTGAAATGCTTGTTCCCGACGGAACGATGTATGTGTATACAGTCGGAACTGTTTCACCGTCGTCTGTGTAGAACATAACTGTTACTTCAGCTTTTTCAATTTCAAATGTGGCAAAGTATCTGTCTGTTAAATCAGCAGCGCTTACTGTGTATACTGTTGTGCCGTCCGCAAATCCGTCAAATACGTAATTTTCATTTGTAAATGTAATTTCAACCGCATACTTACCCACTTCAGTAGGCTGGGTTGCGTTGTTACTTGCATCCTGTACCTTTTCAAGCTCAGAAGACGCCGCTATATCTGTTCCTGTTCCTGTAAATTTGTGATAAGTTACAGTATAATCAGTATCCGCCGGCTTAGGAGACGGTTCCGGAGTTCCAAATCCAACCGTTACACCTTGTTGTTTGTTGTGTCCCGGATTATCCGAATCTTCTTCAACCTTAACCTTCTGATTATCCAGAGAAATCTTTATTCTCTTCGGAGAAATCTCATATTCAGGAGTATCTGTCGGGTTATAATTATAAATTACTCCTATTCCAGTTGTTCCCGGATTAAATACAACATCTACTGTATATGTACCTTTATCCGTAGGACCTTCTGTATCAGCCGTATCGCCCGTGTCATTGTCTGTGTACTCAACATCATAATCCGTTCCTGCTACAGGCTGGGTGTCGAGCTTGTTTCCGGATGTGTCTTTAACTACCACAGTCGCAGGATTTGCGTCTCCTGTGTATTCCTTGCTTGTTTCACCATCCGGATATTCAATCTCTACTTCAACATCGATTGACCATATCGCGTAGATTTCTAAAGTAGACGTTGTTATGTTGTCTGCTGTGAAGTCAAAGTCCGCGGCATTTGCTGTGTCTGCAGCATCTGTAGACGCAGCCGCTCTCCATCCTGCGAATGTATATCCTGTTCTTGTCGGATCTGTCGGAATGTCGTCGGCAGCTACCTTTCTGCCGGCCGCCATGTTTATGGTCTTTATTATATCGTCGGTTGCAGGAGCTTCAAACGGCATATTGCTGTGAATATTAACCGTGACATTCGTACCGTATACGGCATAAACCGTTATAGAATCATTAACCGGTGTATTTTCTGTAAACTCTGTTGTGTCAGGATTGCTTAAATCTGTAACCCACTTAACAAAGCTCTCTGTCTCGCTCTTTGTAGGTTCTGTAGGCATTGCGTTTGCCCCTAAGCCGCTTAAAATTGAGTCGCCTTTATTTATCGTAAGTGTCTGCGGATCCGCTTCTGTTGTACCATCGTTTTTATCAAACGTTACTGTTACCTGATCCGCGCCGTCTGCTTTCCACTGCGCGTAAAGTTTTAATGTTCTTGTTGCCGCATCAACTTCAGACATAGTGTCTGTAATTGTTGTAGTTTTTGTAACCGATGTTCCTGTTCCGTTTGCTTTTGTGTTCCATCCGTCAAATTTATATCCGGTCTTTGTCGGATCATCCGGCATTTTTCCGCCGATTGCCTCTCCGCTGTAAAGCTGTACTTCTGCAGGATTTGCCGGATCTGCCGTGCGTGTATCAAACACTACCTTCATAGCATTATCCGGATTTGTCGGATCTGTCGGGTCATATTCGTCGTCCGGTATCCACTGCGCGTAGAAATCCATAGATTCCTTCGGATCCTTTGCATTTACCGCCGCCGCGATTGCCGCCGCGTCCGCATAGCCGTCTCCTGTTCCGTTTGCTTTTGAATTCCACGGATTTGTCGCGTCTAAATGATATTTGTCTCTCGCAAGTGTGCTTGTGTCAGGTATCTCACCGGCTGAAACTGTGTCTGTTAATCCTTTCTCAAGAACTACCTGCTTTTTACTCGTGTCTGTTGTGTCCCCGTCATTTTTGAAATAGCCGTCGTTCGCATCTGCTGTTAC
>CATJNN010000058.1 GCA_949742185.1 uncultured Clostridia bacterium
ATAATAAATGTTTAATTATGGGCTTTTAATTCCGTATCACCTGTATAAAATAAAACGTTGCTGAATATTTTTTGTTCTTTATGTTGCGTCGGCATTATCCAACTGTCAAAGCACATTTTCCAAATGTGCTTTGACAGAAAAAGACAACTTGTCTTGCCAATGTAGATAAATCACTATGCCTCTATTGTACCTCCCCTAATTTTTAAATGGTGTATATTGGAGAAAATATATCTGATAAAACATATTCACAAACACATTGTTTAAGTTGTTTTGTTACAATATCGTCTTTATATAGATCAAAACCGCAGAACAGCAAATCTGCATTTCCTATTTTTGCTTCAAACAGCGGTGACGACGGAGTATTATCCACGAAGTTCGGGACAGTTTCAATTATAGGTTTAAAATTATCTCCAAATGACGATATATCCACGCTCTTTGAATTGTCTAAAAGTGTTTTCCACTGATAATCAGGATATTTTTCAGTAGGGAAGTTTTCAAATATCGGGTGGGTATCATCAATGATTGCTCCGCAGGGCTTTTGCGACGGAAAATGCACGGGTGACCAGAACACGGGAATAAAACTTCCGTCAATCGGCTTTTCTATACAATCAGCCGTTACTATTGCGCGTCCGCCTGTTTCAATAATCTCGTTTAATTCTTCTTGTGTTCTGATATATTGTACATCTTTACTTTCTTTGCAAGGAGCAAATACAAATATGTGCCATTCATTTTTATGTCCCTGCACGCTGACAGTAACATTAAGCTGTGTGGATTTTTTTATATCATTTAATGGCACGCTGATTTTGGTAGCTGTTGTTTTACATTGATAAAACAGTTCTGCTCCGTTATAAATTTTCACATCATATTCAGGATTTACAATTTTACTGTCCCCAAAGTCGTACAGGTCAAGCTCTGCTTCAAGGGTTTCGGTATTTTTAAATATTCTTTTTGCCTTAAACAGCGGTACAACGCTGTTACAGAATTGTCTGAATTTTTCTGGCTCAATTAAGCCCTTGCTGTCAAAGAATACATCAAGTATTCCGATTGTCGCGGTACTTTGACCCGTATAATCGCATAATGACAGTAATTCAAACCCGCCGAAATCTTTTGTCCTAAGCGCTGCTTCTATGTCCTCTTTATACAGCTTTACAGCCAAATTGCCCGACGCTTTAACATAATCGTCTAATTTGTGATATACGCCCTTTTTTATCATTTCCTTTTTTATAACATCAAAATTTGTCGGCAATATGTTTCCTGTATATTTCTTCATAACTCTGACGTCTGGATAAACACAATATTGTCCCACCTCAAAGGATATAATCGGAACGGGGGTATTTGTTACCGCCTTAGAATAATCAAGGCAGGTACTTTTTGCCGCTTCGTCCTGAATATTTTGTATGCGTACGGGATTTTCATATGCTTCATACGCGCAAAGATAATCCTCGCACGGCATAACGGGGTGGTCAAAATTTGAGGTGAGCGTATAAAGGCGGCGACTGTCATACGCTTTTATACAGGTAGTTATATCACCCAACAAATCAAAATCGCCCATATTCTCGTTGCCGTTTGAGAACATTATAAACGAAGGGTGATTTCCGTAGGCTTTGGAAATTGTTATTGCTTCATTCATAAAATACTGGCGGTGTACGCTGTCTTCACCAAGCTCAAGCGCGCATACGTCGCGATTAAGCCACATCGGCATTTCCGCTGAAATATATAATCCCAATTCGTCTGCCGCGCAAAATGCGGCTTCGGGAGGACACCACGCGTGGAAACGGACGTGATTTAAACCGTAGCTTTGAATTGTTTTAAAATTTTTCCGCCATATCTCAATGTCTGTCGGCGGATAGCCTGTCAGCGGATAAATAGCGCAGTCAATAGTACCGCGAAGCGCAATCGGATTGTTATTCAAAAGAATTTTTTTATTTTCCGTCTTTATTGAGCGCATACCGAATTTAACGCTTTTTTCATCGAAAAATCCATCGCCGCAGTACCGAACAATAAGAGTATAAAGGGCAGGATTAAATTCATCCCAAAAATCTATATCCTCAATATCATACCTGAAATAATCAACCTGTTTTGAATTATACAGTTTTATCTTGAACAGTTTCTTTTTTAATTCACTCCCTTTGGGGGTAATTGCATTGATTTCAATAAATGCGTCTTTATGAACAAACGGAGAATATACATCAGATGTTTCCGTAACCTTAACATTTATACCGCTATCATCGGGATAAACCTGAATATTCTCTATATGGAAAATGTTTTCCGCCTGTAACTCAATTCTGCCGATAATTCCATTCCAATAGCCTTGTGTATCCACGCTGTAACCGCTTGCCATTGTATCAAGATTTAATAAATTTCTGTTATCTATACGAATCGTTATAATATGCTTTCCTGCCGTCAGCTTGCCTGTCAGATTATAGATGTGCGGTGCGGATAACTCAATTATCTGTCTGCCGATTTTCACACCGTCAATCCATAATTCGGACGCTATATTCACTCGTTCAAGAAAAAGTCTTATATGCTTTTCCTCAAATTCTTTTGGTACGTCAATTTCACGCTGTAACCAAAGCGGCGCGATATACTCATATTTTTCACGCGGCGCGCGTACAGCTTCTTTTGTAAGCTCATTATAGTATTCCTGTTTCTTTCC
>CATJNN010000059.1 GCA_949742185.1 uncultured Clostridia bacterium
GCACCGGCAAACGGAAAGCTTAACGGCTTACACGCAGGGCAATTAAAAAGCTACATTCAGCTTTGCTTGGCGCTCAGCCAAATGGCAAAAACGCTGAAAAGCGCAAGCCCAAGACCACAGCAAACGGAAAACCCCAAATACGCAATGCGAACATGGCTGTTAAGATTAGGCTTTATCGGAGACGAATTCGCAACAGCAAGAGAAATCCTTACCAAAAGACTTGCCGGAGACGCATCATTCAGAAACGGCAGAATGGCATAAGCAAAGGAGATTTGGCGCTTTTCGCAGAAGCGAAAAGTTGCGTCGCAAGTTTCGGCACAGCCGAAACCGCCAGACCTACAACCCATCGACCACCAAAGGGTGGTCTTAGGGTGGTAGAAGGGTGTCCCCTTCGGAAAGGTGAACAACTTGCTTGCAAGTTGTAGCATAGCAAAACGATAGTTTTGCGTGGCGTAGAAAGGATTGATAAAAATGAAAAGGTATTACTTAGCTTACGGCAGTAATCTTTACGCACCGCAGATGCGGTATCGATGCCCGACGGCTCGACTGATGGGAACAGCGATTATAAAGGATTACGAACTGCTGTTCAAGGAAAGTAAAACAGGCGCGTATTTAACCATTGAACCGAAACAGGGAGCGGAGGTTCCCGTTGCGGTATGGGAGGTTAAGGCGGAGGACGAAAGGTCGCTTGACCGTTACGAGGGGTATCCGGACTATTATTATAAAAAGGAATTCCAAGTAACGGTAAAGGGAATCAAATCCGGCAGGCTGCGTGTTCGTACAGCGTTTGCATATATATTGGATGAGAGCAGAGCGGTTGGTATTCCATCGATAAAATATCTGAATGTATGCCTTGCCGGATACAGAAAGTTTGGATTTAATACGAGGAATTTATTTGATGCGTATTACATCAGCAGACGGGAGGCAAGGATATGAACGGCTCAAAAAGAACGGCTCGGCGCGATTGGATAAAAGGCAGAGGACGGAATTCTTTCAGAGGAGAGGTCAAGTATTCTATAAAGAGGCATAAGAAATATTTGAACAGGAAAACGCGCCGTTCATCAAGTCTGCCGAATGGCAACGCATACAGAAAGCTTGCAAAAAATAAGGCTTGGGATTATTTAACATAGGAGTGATTGAAATGAAATACGAAAATAGAGAAACGGCGGTATGCCCAAAATGCGGACAGGAATATACAGGCAGACCTGCATTGTCGAGAACGGATAACAAAACACCGATATGCCCTGATTGCGGAACACGCGAGGCACTTGAAAATATCGGTGTGGGCGAGGCAGAGCAGAACGAAATAGTGGAAATTATACATCGCAGTATGCGAGACAATAATGTACAATAACTTTGTCAGATTATTGTGTAGTAATTGTATTGATATAATTTCTGTATGACGGTAATATGTACCTACAATAAAGATGCAGCCAGCGGACGGTTTATGCCGTCCTTATGGCAGTAGAAGCGGAACCTCAAAAATTTATATCCGCTCAGAAAGGACGAAATATTATGGAAATGAAAATCTACGGAGCATATGGTTCAAACATTAACTTGGAACAGATGGCGTGTCGGTGTCCGTATGCCGATGTGTACAAGGTTGGGTACATAAACGGCTATCGGCTCACATTCAGGAGCGGTGGTTTTGCGAATATTGAAAAATCAGAGGGCGACCGAGTGCCTGTTCTGCTTTGGATAATTACTGAACAGTGTGAGGAGGCGCTTGACCATTACGAGGGGTATCCAAGCTTTTATATCAAACAGGATATTCCGGTAGAAATTGATGACGGTAAAGATATGGTTGACGCAATGTTCTATATTATGGACGATAAACACTGTCGGAAAATGCGACCGCCGACGGAGTATTATTACCGAGGAATAGAGAGAGGATATGAGGCTAACGGTATGCCTACGGAGGAATTAAAGGCGGCGTTTGAACGCTGTATAGCGGAGATTGATAAAGAAAGTGCTGAGAATTATATCAATTCATTAAATTAACATCTTATCGTAAGAACTGCCATACAAAGCAGTTTTTTCGTATGCAATATACAAAAAAGAATACTGAACCCTCGGCTTTGCCGAGGGGTGATTTTTTTGTGCCTAAAATTAAACAGAAGGGAGGTGTTACGCTTGGCACAGAGGGGCAGAAAGCCGAAACCAACGGCAGTAAAACAGCTTGAGGGTAATCCCGGCAAGCGCCAATTAAACGCAAATGAGCCAAAACCTGCGGCTCGTGCGCCGTCCTGTCCGAAATGGCTGGACGATGATGCGAAAAAGGAATGGCGGCGGCTGGCAAAGCAGATGGAACAGCTCGGAATA
>CATJNN010000060.1 GCA_949742185.1 uncultured Clostridia bacterium
AGTCAAAATGGCATCCCTCCTGTTTATCGGAATACGCGCCCCAGTATTTTGTATCGGGCTCATTCATTGGCGAATAGCTTTGAAAAACTATACCCTCTTTTCTGAAAAGCTTTGTTGCGTCCGCAATAAATTTGCCAAAATCATCGTACATATCATCTTTCAAATTGTTTTTACCCGCGTCAGATGTCACCGTTCCGTCATCATTAACAACTCCGCCGCCTGAAGTGCAGCCTGTCTGAGTCATAAAATACGGCGCAGAATTCGAAAACCCCTCAAAATATAAATCCGGATTTGACTCCAGAGCTGCTTTTGCTATATTAAGCTGATTTTGGTCTTTTGTAATATCATATGTAATACTTTTAATATTTTTACCATCCTCTGAAAGCTCAAAATCGCTCCATACTCCCGGAACTTTTGAATCTGAACGGTTAATATGCACATGCGTAGGGTCGTCGCCTCCGCCAAGGTTATACCGAGCAATATCAAGTCCAAGTCCGTTTTCTGAAAAAAATAATTCGGCAGCCTGTTTTGTCATTTTCTCACTGTATCCTATTCTGTTTGCCCACCAGCAAAGCGCCGTGCCCCAGCCCTGAAATTCACCATTATTAAATGGAGACGCGTCTGACGGATCAAGCCGCACAATCGTACTTGTCTCCGCCAACCCAGTTACGGGAATGCCGAGTGTTTCCACAGCAGGAACAAGTACAACTAACATCAGAATACTTATTAATTTCTTCATCTTCATAAAATAATTCTCCTCTCTCCGTAATTTTATTATATAATTATTGTATCAAATTTACACTCTCTGATAAATGTTTTATTGTTGACTATATGGGTTTAAATGTGATATTATTAAGACAAATCAAAAGAAAGGCGTTTGTTTTTTATGAATTATTTTTTTAATAAATATAGCGCTCGTATGAATCGCCTGATACCAACCGACATATACCCCGTTCAATACGGAGAAGAACAATGTACCCCCTCTCATGATGCAGGTCCGTATATAAGAAGCAACTTTCTTATACATTATGTATACAACGGTACAGGTATACTTATTGTGAACAACACGGAATATAGAGTGCGGCCCGGTCAGCTTTTTTTGATACGTGCGAATCAACTTGCATATTATAAAGCGGATTCAAAAAACCCGTGGTTATATCGCTGGATTGAATTTAACGGAAGCATGTCCGACCAAATCCTCTCAATTTTTGATTCCCCTATTCTTACAGACGATACGGACAACATCATAGGCAACGCTCTGTTAGAGCTTGTAAAGAACGGCGATATGCGCTTTGAGCGTCTTATGCAGAAGTTCTGGGCTTTTATAGCCTCCCTCACAAAAAATCTTAATAGCTCATATGAAACACGTTCAGAGGAATATGTACGTCTGGCTGAACTTTATATAAAAAGCAACATACATGTAAAATCACCTGTCAATAAGATTGCCTTACACATAGGAATTAACCGAAGTTACTTAAGCAGACTATTTAAAAAATACAAAAATGTAAGCATTCAGGAATATATTATACAATTAAAAATGCAGCTTGCCGCCCAATATTTACAAAATACCGATATCTCAATTACCGAGACTGCCCAAAGCGTTGGTTACGACGATTATCACGTTTTTTATAAGGCGTTTAAAAAACACTTCAATATGCCGCCTTCCGATTGGCAAAAAAATCAGCATTCCGGTATTATTTTTGCTCCAAACGATAAATAAGATTAAAAAAATAGATTTTTAATTTGAATTTATTTACTTCTAAAATTTCTGTTGTCTTTTAAAAGTGTTTATGATACAATATTTATTACAATAATCGACATAGAGGAGAAAATAATATGAAAAAAAAATATGTTATAATAACTGCGGTTATAGCTATTATAATTATTCTGTCCGGCATAGCAATAAACTGCTACAATGGTCTTATAAATCTTGAGGAAAACGTTGACGCTTCATATTCTGCTGTCCAAGTGCAGCTTCAGCGGCGAAACGACCTTATTCCCAATCTTGTGAGCACGATTAAAGGTTATGCTTCCCATGAAACAGAGGTCTTCACGGCCGTATCAGACGCACGCGCAAGACTTGCCGGCGCAGCGACGATTGAAGAAACAATCTCGGCAGACGGAGAACTTTCGTCCGCTCTCAGCCGTTTACTGGCGATTTCTGAAGCTTACCCGGAGCTTAAAGCCAACGAAAACTTTCTTTCGCTTCAAGACGAGCTTGCGGGCACAGAAAACCGCATAGGCGTCGCACGCAAGGACTACAATGACATTGTAAAAAATTACAATGTCAAAATACGGTCTTTCCCCACAAGCATATTCGCCAACATTATGGGCCTTGATAAAAAAGATATGTTTGCTGCCAATATCGAAGCGCAAAATGCGCCTTCTGTAAGTTTTGAATAACATGAGAAAGAAAATAAGATATTTTCCGCTAATGTCAGTTATTATAATATTCTTAACAAATATATGCATATTTGCGAAGACTGATATACCTGAACACACAAGCAGATTTTTTATAAATGATTTTGCGAATGTTATTGATAACGAAACAGAAAATTATATATTCGAAACGGGTAAAGCCTATACTACCGGCGGCGGGCCTCAGGTTGTAGTGCTCACAATGAATTCTATAGGCTCTTCTTCTATTGAAGATTTCTCCATTAAAACCGCTCGCAAATGGGGAATTGGCAATAAAGAA
>CATJNN010000061.1 GCA_949742185.1 uncultured Clostridia bacterium
AAGTTCTACTGAGCCAACTCCGGAACCGACTCAAAGACCGGCGGATTTGCTGAAATCAGTAGTAAATAATGATGGCGTTAGGGTTGCGTATCTGACGTTTGACGACGGTCCTACAAATTCAAATACTCCTAAGATTCTTGATATTTTGAGACGTTATAATATAAAAGCGACGTTCTTTCAGGTGGGTTCGCTTATTTCAGATAATCCTGATATGGCGCGCCGTGTGTACGAGGAGGGGCATCTTATTGCGAATCATTCATACTCGCATAATTATAAAGACCTTTACCAAACTGAAGAAGGCTTTATGTCTGAGGTAAATCGTACTCAAGAGCTTATTTTAAAAATAACTGAGGAAACGGAACAGATGAAGCTTATTCGTTTTCCGGGCGGCGGGTATAATGCTGGAACATGGGGAGCGAATAAGCAGAAATATAAAGAGGTTCTCGGGCAGAACGGAATTTATTACTGCGATTGGAACGCGCTTAACGGAGACGCTGAGGGCAAGTCTAAATCGCCGGAAGAGCTTGTGGATTATACAAAGCGGACAACAGCGGGACATGAGGACGTCGTTATTCTTATGCATGACGCGGCGGCAAAAAAGAACACCGTTACGGCGCTTCCGTTAGTTATAGACTATCTGATTTCACAGGGATACGAATTCAGACGTCTTGACGATAAGGAGGCTGTTTAAAAAATTTTAAAAAAGTGTTGACAAACTTTGGATAATATCGTATAATTATTGATGTTGTCGCTGACAATATCAATATACGGCGGTATAGCTCAGTTGGCTAGAGCACACGGTTCATACCCGTGGTGTCAGTGGTTCAAATCCACTTACCGCTACCAAATGAACAGAACTTGAGATCTGAACCTTGCATGTACGATTCTCAAGTTCTTTCTTTTCTCAAAACCGTTATTTTAAGCACCTTTAGGGTGCTTTTTTTGATGGAAAACTCACTGTACGCCAAAATCAAAAAATATTCAAATGTGAAACTAAAAGAAAAAGTTCTTTTAATTTGAACTATGGGTATTTTAATTGCTAGTGACGATAGTTGCGTGATTGTTGAAAAAATCTGCTTCTGCTTTGTCAGGTGTACGGTATCTAAGCATAGAATGAGGACGCTCACTATTATAGAATTCTATATATTTTTTAATAGATTCTTTTAATTCATTTTCGGATTTATAGTTTGTACGATACAATTCTTCACGTTTCATATTTCCGAAAAAGGATTCGCAAACAGAATTATCATATGGTACATGTGCTCTGGAAAATGATTGTTTGACACCCAAAGTGTTAAGATATTTCATAAAAGTTTTGGAAATATAATTGCTGCCGTTATCTGAATGAAATAGCAATTCATTATTTGTGTTACGAGATTCATAAGCGATTTTAAATGTTGATTTTGTAAGTTGAGTGCTGTTTTTCATTGATATACGGCAAGCTATAACTTTGCGAGCAAATAGATCAATAATAACGCATATATAGAAAGTTTTGTTGTTGTATTTGAAATATGTTACATCACTTACCCAAACTTCATTGGTTCTTTGGGGATTAAATTCTTGGTTAAGTATATTTTCTTTTCGTGATTTGTTTTGAAGATATAATGTCTTGGCACTTGAACGAATACTGAACCAGCCGTTTTCATGCATTATGCTTGCAACAGTTGTATATGCAACATGATAACCCCTGTCATTTAAAATGGCAGCAATTTTTCCTGCACCATAAATTTGTCTGTTATCATTAAATATTTGCTCAATAACTGGTGTTAGTTCGGCACGTCTTTTTGCAGCTAAGGTGTTTTCATTTTTATTACGAAGTATATGGTTGTAATAGCTTCCTTTAGCTACATTCAAAGCTTCGCACAATGTGTTAATACTGTATGTATCAGACATTTCTTTAATAACAGCATAGCGCTCTTTAAGAGGTGCATTGACTGTACAACCGGCGCTTTTAAGAATACTTATAATATTCTCTAATTTTGCGCAATGTGATTTTAATTTGTTATAATCACCCATATTAATAGGTTTTCTTACATTGGAGTTTTCGTTATATGCGTTTATCCAATTATGTAGGGTGCTTCGAGAAATGCCTGAACGTCTATGGATATCGGTGATTGTATCACCGCATAGATATTGGTTCAGAATAAGTTCTTTCTCATCTTGAGTATAATGTTTATTCATAAATAAACCTCCTTGTAAATATGTAAAATGAGCTTTATTGTATCATATATTATATGTAAGTTCAAGATAGGATTTAAGCTGAGATAAAGTTAAGGAATAGAATATAGTGCAGTCAGATTTGAGGATTGTCCTATTTTGATTTTTATGGTATAATAAATAATAACTATTCATGATATATTTTGTGGAGGTGAAGGATGGCAAATGGAAAGACATATTGGAAGTTGGTATAAAGAAGGTGACTCTCAAAAGCAAGAAGTAGGCGAGTTAATTGTAGATGGGAATCATATAGAATTTTATAGTCGTTTTTGGGGAGAGGTTTTCCCAAGTACATTTATAGGGAATGATGGTCAGTATAGCTATAAGATATTTGTGAATGGAAATTCTAATTTAAACGATAATAGATTGCTCGAATACACTTCTTCGCATAGAGTGTTCTATGTATTAATGCAAAATTTTGAATTTTCACATGGGTTTGATATTTCTGGAATTAAAGAGTTTTCATTTTCTATTCCAGAACTTATTGATTGGT
>CATJNN010000062.1 GCA_949742185.1 uncultured Clostridia bacterium
GATCCACCTGTTCCCATGCCGAACACAGCAGTTAAGCTCTTTCACGTCGATGATACTTGGCGGGACACCGCCTGGAAAAGTAGATAGTTGCCGGAACTTTGGCCCGTTGGTCAAGCGGTTAAGACACCGCCCTTTCACGGCGGTAACGCGGGTTCGATTCCCGCACGGGTCACCATCTTAATAGGCGTTGAAAATTGTAACCTTTAGTGTTCAATTACAGCGTCTTTTATTTTGCAGAAATAAGAAATAATCGGCATTTTATTAATTGCCGATTATTGTACATAAAATTTAAATTGTAATTTGAATAATCAAATCTGCTTTGAAATAAAATGTGCAATTCCGTTATTGTTATTTAAAATATATGGAATTAGCTCTAATGGATATACCTTTAATCCCTTTTCCAAATTTTCTAACGGAACCCAACAAAAGTCCAAATCAATCCTTTTATTATCTAAATCATCATATCCATTAAAAGAACCGTCTGACGGTATATCATCATTATTTATCAAATGTACTTTATAATACAGACAAATTTGATGGCATGGTTTTTTCCCCCATGGAAAAAACACTTCACCAACGGCAAATAAATTGTCTATCTCAATTTTTGCGTGAAGCTCTTCTTCAAATTCTCTTTTTAAGGTTTCAGTAGTTGTTTCAAGACAGGATACATGGCCTCCGATAATAGAAAAATCATCATTTTTAGGTTTTTGCAGTAATATTTTATTGTTTTTTATAAGTAATCCGCCGACTCTGTACGAAAAGATAAAGTCTTCCGTGTTAAAAAGAATATCTCTACCCATAATTTTAGTCCTCCTAGAATCTTATTTCAAATATGTTACCTTGCTAATAATATTATCATAACATAGATTTATTCTTTTGTCAATAATTCAATTTCTTAAATAAATGCAGACTCAATTAAAGATATTATTAATTGAGTACATAGTTATTGGTGTTGAAAACAGATTGGATATAAACATGTCAATGAAAACAGCTTAAGAAAATTTATCAATCTGTTCATCTATTATTTAAATATGGCGGGTTAGTTTCGTTTAATACATGTTATTGCGATATTTGTGCTGTTGAAATTAATGTATTTATAACAGCAAAGTAGTTGCTTAATAACGCTTAAACTAAGTAAGTATATAAATAAGAAATTTATACAATAAGAGTTTAAGGCATATTTTTTGTTTTAAAAGGGGTTGTCTAATACGCTCATATTCTTTAATTTTCTGTTTTTATGTTTCTTCTGAAAGCTGTTGGAGATATTCCGTGTATTTCTTTAAAAATCCTTGTCATATGAGCTACTGAATGAAATCCAGTATTATCGGAAATTTCATGTATTTTCATATCTGTTTCAAGCAATAGCCTATGCGCTTCGGCGGCGCGCAGGTTATTTACATACTGCAAAAAAGTTGAACCTGTTTCTTTTGCAAAAACATAGCAAAAATGCGATTTGCTCATATGCACATAATCTGCAATAAAATCCAGAGTGATGTCGTTCTTATAATTTTTTACAATATACGAAACGGCCTTTGCAAAATCATTTGAATATTCTATACCACGATTTTCGTTTATAATAGACGAACAATTTTTACAAATAGTATTTACTTTATCTAAAAAGACAAATATATACGAACGTAATATTTTAGTACAAAAAGGCTCCTGCAGCCCTAAAAAATCGTTCATTTGTTCCAATAAACGGAATATAGTATCAAAAAGGTTTTCGTCTAAATGCAGTACGCACGAATAAATATTGCGTGTTTGTTTTTCGATTTCTTTATTAGCGAACAAGGGTAAGAGAAAATCGATGTTTAGATTAAGCGCGTATATTTCGGCATATTCTGAATCTCTGCTCTCTGTATAATGAATAGTGTATGGATTTAATATTACCAAATCGCCGCGTGTAAGCTCGTATGTTTTATCATTAAAGAAAACATAGCGCTTCCCATCAAGAATAAATAAAAATTCGTAGGACCTGTGATAATGCTGACAAAGCATATTATGCGTACCTATTCGTTTTGCTCTCTCAATATAGAAATTATTTGTGTCCGAATATACATAATATTTCATAATAATTTCCCCCCATTATTTTGCCTTATATCTATTGTATCATAAAAATCAGAATTTTTAAACGATTTTTTGTGAATTCAGTAATTTTTATATATGTTTTGACTGAAAAATTTTGATACAATATAAATAAAGTTATCGGAATGCAGTTTTTAAGGAGAGGAGATTATCATGAAACTAAAAAAGCATATTGCAGTATTGCTTGTATCCGCAATTACAGCAGGTATATCGCCCGTTTTACAAGGCTTTGCAAGCGCTGGAATTTCACACGAGGCAGAGCTTGAGCGCACTTGCTCAAAATACTATCAAAATAATGCAGTAGTTAATAGTATTAACGGGACGACAAGCGGCGGTGTAAATAACGGATATGAGCAGTATAATGTAAATTCAAGCGTTGACGGAAAAAAATGGGGCGGATATGCATTTTCTCAGTTTACGCTGACGGAGGAGCAAATCAATGCGGGAATTGCGGAGGCAACATTTGAGGCGTACATATCAAATACGAGCGCGGGCTGTAAGGCAAAGGCAAATGAGACGCCGCTTGACGATTATGACCTACTGACTTATTCAAATTATTTGGAAAACTACGGCTACAGCGGCGGGGGCAGTTATACCCCGACAAGCGAGAATGTTACGGTTGACGGAACAAAATATGTTAAAATAACAGCCGACGTAAGCGAATGCGTTAAA
>CATJNN010000063.1 GCA_949742185.1 uncultured Clostridia bacterium
CATATATATAAAAGATACTCATGGAAATGTTATCGGCGTAACGGACGACACCGGTGTGATAGTAAACAATTACGAATATGACGCATTTGGTGTTCAGATTTCGGGCGACAGCGCGCCAAATCCGTTTGGCTATTGCGGCGAGTACCTTGACAACGAAAGCGGTTTAATTTATCTGCGCAACCGTTATTACAGCAGCGAGACGGGCAGATTCATAACTGAAGATTCTATCAAGGATGGATTGAATTGGTATATTTATTGTGGAAACAATCCGGTTTCGTTTGTAGATCCGGAGGGATTAGAGTATATTGTTGTGTCTGGAGGTAAGTATAATACCAGTCGTGAATCGGGGAAATATAATTATGAATTTATAGAAACAGCTATAAAGAAACTACGTGAATTAAAAGCTTTAGATGATGGGGAAGGAATCACCTGGATGATAACGGCAGACGGCTGGTCTGGTGAGGAAAAACAAAAATTCTATGATGTTGCTAATGAAATAGGCGTTGGTATACATTGGACAGAAAACAAAGATGATTTTATTAATTATATTAATAATAAAAGTGATGGTAATAGAGCGAGTGATAAAATTCATAAGTTTGTTGTTTTTTCACATGGATATGATTTGGAACATGGTGGCGGTGAGCATGGGACTATGGTATTGGGAGCCGACATTAATATTACAGTAGATGATATTAATAACAGACTATGGGCATCAGCATTTGATAATCCTAATACTGCATTGTATTCATGTAGTTTGGGTACATATGGTGATAATAGTTTTGCGCAAGCATGGGTAAATAAATTTGGTGGTCAAACATGGGCATTTATTGGTAAATCATATTATGGAGATATAAATCAGCCCACTGCAGCTCATCCTGCAATATGGGCATCACGTCAATTGCATGGTTTTTCGTATTGGGGTTCAGCTCATTATCCAATTGCAGATAGTGATAGAGTTATTGATGGTCCATATAAAAACCAACCTGCGAGTTTTGCATATTTTTTGAGAAAGGAATAGAGAATTTTGAAAAAAAATATAATTTTTTTTATAATACTATTGATGATTGTAATTTTTATGATAAAGATTTTGCCTCTTTTTCTACCCATAAAGTATGCAAATTTGCAATTGCCTAAAAATATGGGAGAATATATAGTTGTTCGGGGAATAAAAACAACAGGATATGAATGGGAGGTTACAGGAGATCAAAATGGTTTATACGCTGAACGCTCACACAACATAAAATGTGTCAATATGATTGGTAATGTACCTTCTTGTAAATTTTATAGTGATTATAGTACAGGAGATAATCAATTTATATGTTATGGTGAATATGAATATCAACCATATGATGGCGTGGCTGGACATAACATTTATGGTGAAGATGTTTTTCATGTAGAGCGTTGGGAGATTATGTATCCGATACAAAGAGACCTTTTTATAGGGGTATTTATACCTAAAAATTATATTTGCAGATATGATATGTATTATTCTAAAGGATATACTTTTGGAGAAATGTTAAAAGGACTGTATATCTGGAATTATAAGAGTTTACCGTATAGGGAAAAATAAATTTTGAGTGATTTTATGATATAAGTTGTGTACATTTGTTAGTTTCAGTTAACTTATATGCTATGAGTAAGATTGTTGATGAAATAACAACAAAGGGGCGGTACAGCAGATGTACATATAGAATAAGCATAGGTTGCATTTCAGATGATGAAAACTCCTGCGGAAAACAGAGTATATGCTGTTATCCGCAGGAGTTTAGTTTAAAAGAATACGGTATTATATATAGCAGAATAAATCAGTTGACAAGTTTGTGTATAAATGATACAGTAATAATATACCGATATGATGAAAATGGAAATATTGTAAGTCAGCAGATAACGCC
>CATJNN010000064.1 GCA_949742185.1 uncultured Clostridia bacterium
TGCGGCTACAACCGAGCGACCTGTTCCGCGTGTAATTACCTTTGCTTCAAAATGATAAATTGCCATTGCGATTTTTCCTTTCCGTCTGCCGAGCAGACTGTTTTTGTTTCTTTTTTTGAAAAAGAAATGACGCTTTGCGTCCAAAGGCTAAAAGCTATCGGGGACAGGTTTTAGCACACAGCCGATTGAATGAGCAACGCTCATTTTGCATTGAGATTATCAATGCAGGGCAATCAGATTGTGATTGCGTTCGGCTGTACGGCAAATGAGCGATAGCGAATTTGACGAGCTTTCCGCAGGAACGCCGTTCGCCGTAGGCAATACCACCACTTTTCAAAAAGTGAAAAGTGGTGAGTAAGTGCGCATTTCATGAAAAAAGTAAGGAGTTCCGAAAATCGGAACTCCCATTGTAACGCTATCGCTTTAAAATATGTAATAGATAATCCTCCAGATTATTTAATTCAATGTCTGTAATATCAGGTAAAACCTTTTCCAAGATTGCACCCTCCTGAATAAGCCGCCTTGTCCGAGCCTTTCGCTCTTTTTCTCGGTTTCGGTTTTGTGTCTGTTCAAGCCTGTGCTTTGCCTGTATTAGCTTCTTTTCGTTTTCTGTCATTTTAATCCCTCTTTTCTGTACAAAAATATCAAAGTAGCAGTAAAAACAATCAAAAATGACAGCAAATATAGCCGTTTTGAAATCACTAAAAATTATGGTATCAA
Source organism: uncultured Clostridia bacterium (assembly GCA_949742185.1). Classification (GTDB taxonomy): domain Bacteria; phylum Bacillota; class Clostridia; order UBA1381; family UBA1381; genus CATJNN01. Next base: position 721 of record CATJNN010000064.1, read on the forward strand.
AATACTATGTTTTTGCTATCATTCCTCTGATTTATGGTATCAAAATTGCTGTTTTTTACTGTCAACATAAAAGAGCGACCTATGATTTTCTATAAGTCGCTCAGTTTCTTAATTTGCTTTCTGCTGTGCTTCAAGTTGAAGCCGCTTTTGTTTTTCTCTGTATCGCTTATTGGCTTCTCGCTGTTTCTGCCGCCTTATACGAACCTTCTCGGCTTCTGCTTCTTCCGATACTGGCTCGGATATTGGTACGTCAAATTTACCGATAAAATTCATATAGATTTCAATTTCCTGCATTCGCTCGCCCGTTGATTTGTCGGGAGCGTGGACATAAATTTTATCAATAAATTCGTTTATCATAGGTGTTGTCAGTTTATCAAAATTCGTGTACTTTTCCGCAAGTTCCAAAAATTGATTTGCTCTGTCGGTATCTTCCTCAAAATTATCAACCTGCGTCTGCATATCAGCAATGACTTTTTCAAGTTCAGCTTGCTCTGTTTCGTATTCCTCCGAAAGAGCGTCAAAACGCTTTTCGGATATTTTATTATTTGCAAGTCTTTCATAAAGTGTTTTGATTATATTATCCAATTCAGAATAACGCTTTTTATTTTTGGCAAGCTGCTTTTTGAGTTCCTTTGCCTTGTCAGCCTGTTGTATCTGCGAAGCCTCACGCACCTTTGCAATAAATTCTTCTCTATTCTCAATCGCATATTTGCTTGTGATTTTGATAGCATCTAAAATAACCGCTCTCAATGAAAGAGTATTTATATAGTGTCCGAAACACTTTTTATTGCTTTTATATTTAGTCAAGTTGAAAGTTGAACAGTCGTAATGGTCGTGAGGGAATAAGCCTGTTTCGGGGTCTATGGGTCGTTTGCCTTTCCAGTGTCCTGCTCTTGCACGGTGATTATACATCTTCGCTCCGCAGTCGGCGCAATATACAAGCCCTGTCAATGGGTTTGGATCGCCTGTCGCGCTCGGAGCGCGGCGCGGCGTTTCCCTTAATTTCTGCACAAGCTCCCAAGTTTCTTTGTCGATAATAGGTTCGTGTGTGTTCTTGATTATTACCCAATCTTCAGGGAGCATTGCAGTAGGGTATTTATCTTTATAATGCTTTTTGCGTGTTCGGAAATTTACTGTATGTCCGATATATTCGGGTCTTGATAAAATCCTCATAATCGTGCTTGTGTGCCAAGCATACGGTTCGCTTTCATCAGCTATGTGTTCTTCGCCTTTCCTTGTGCGCGCGAAATGAATACCGGGACGCTCAATTTTTTCTTTTAGAAACATTCTCGCTATTTGTCCCGGACTTTTACCCTCGACAGTCATATTAAATATACGGCGCACAACCGTCGCAGCTTCTTCATCAATAATCCAGTGATGTATATCTTTGGGGTCTTTCTTATACCCGTAAGGTGCAATGCCGCTAATCGGTTGTCCTGCGTCGCTTCTCGCTTGAAACGATATAAGGGTTTTGCGGCTGCAATCTCGAATATACCATTCGTTCATAATATTGAGAAACGGCGCAAACTCGCCGCTGCCCTCAATATTGCTGTCAACTCCGTTAGATATTGCGATAAATCGAACGCCGCGCTGTCTGAACAGGACTTCTGTATAAAAACCGGTCTGTAAATATTCACGACCTATGCGGCTCATATCCTTTGCTATAACCGTTCCAACTTTGCCTTCCTCAATGTCCGCAACAAGCTTTTTCCAACTCGGTCTTTCAAAATTGCCTCCGCTATATCCGTCGTCGGTATAATGAACAAGATTTGAAAAACCATTCTCGTTTGCGTATTTTTCAAGCATTGCTTTTTGATTTGTAATACTGTTGCTTTCGCCTAAAATATCATCGTCTTTTGATAACCTTTCATATAAAGCTGTTATCTTTTCTTCCGTCTGCCTGTTAGTCATAATAACTCCTTTCAGGCTGAACGGCTCATTTGCGACATATTCATTATATCACAATTTCTTCCGCTTGCCAATGGGTGATTTGTAATAATTCGTAGAATTTTGTCCTCCATAGTTTCATTGCTGTTTTCGTTCAAATATATCTTAACTTTATATGTAGTAGTTCCAATTCTCTTACTCATAAAAATATAGTCTTTATTCATATATTGTGTCCTCCTTTTGGTGTTTTTGAATAAAACAAAA
>CATJNN010000065.1 GCA_949742185.1 uncultured Clostridia bacterium
CGTACCCTGCTTTGGGCCGGATAAAAAAGCGGCGATCATTGAGGGGAGCAAGGTTTTTTCAAAGGAGCTTATGAAAAAATACAATATTCCCACAGCGCGTTACGAGGTGTTTGACGATAGCGCGCCTGCGATTGAGTATGTCAGAAAGCAGGGGAGCTTTCCGACGGTGATAAAGGCGGAGGGACTGGCTCTCGGCAAGGGCGTTATCATTGCGCAGGACATGCGGGAGGCTGAAGAGGGTATACATGAAATAATGGACGACAGAAAGTTTGGCGACAGCGGAAGCCGCGTTGTTATAGAGGAATTTTTGACAGGTCCCGAGGTTTCTGTTTTGGCGTTCACCGATGGTAAAACGGTTGCGCCTATGGTGTCCGCGCAGGACCATAAACGAGCGTATGATAACGACGAGGGACTTAACACCGGCGGCATGGGCACGTTTTCGCCCAGCAGACTATATACGCGGGACAAAGCGGACGAGTGTATGAAAAATATTTTTGTGCCGACCATAAATGCTATGCGTACCGAAGGCAGACCGTTTAAGGGAGTGCTGTATTTTGGTCTGATGATGACTGCGGACGGCGTTAAGGTGATTGAGTACAACGCGCGTTTCGGCGACCCCGAAACGCAAGTGGTTTTGCCGCGTCTTAAAACAGATTTGGTGGAGATAATGGAAGCAGTTATTGACGAACGCCTTGGGGATTTGGAGATTGAGTGGGACGATAACGCGGCGGTTTGCGTTGTTATGGCAAGCGGCGGTTATCCTGTTAAATATCAGTCGGGATATGAAATTTCGGGAATTGACGAAGCGGAGAAATCTGACGGAGTTACAGTGTTTCATGCCGGCACAAAGAAAAACAGCGGAGGGTTTACGACATCGGGCGGACGAGTGCTTGGGGTTACCGCTGTTGCCGATAATTTAGATTCAGCTATAAACAAATCTTATGAAGCAGTTGAAAAAATCAGCTTTAAAGACGCGCATTACCGTCATGATATTGGAATTAAAAAATATAATTAACATAACAGCATAATAAAGGGGATATGTGAAATGGATTTTACCGAAACGCCGATAGGCACAGAGCATATTTTTGAGGGACGGGTTATAAAGGTGCGCCGAGATACAGTGCGTCTTCCGGACGGAAACACCGCTACCCGCGAGCTTGTGGGGCATCCGGGCGGCGTTGCTGTGGCGGCGGTGACCGACAGCAGAAAGATGCTTATGGTGCGTCAATATCGGATAGCGGCAAAGGAAATGATGCTTGAGGTTCCCGCCGGCAAGCTGGAGTATGGCGAAAATCCGCTTGAATGCGGCGTGCGCGAGCTTGAAGAGGAGACTGGATATAAAGCGGAGCATGTTGAGCATTTGGGAGAATATTATGCAACGCCCGGTTACTGCGAGGAGAAAATTAATATTTATATGGCAACAGGACTTAAAAAGACTGAGCAAAACCTCGACGACGGAGAGTTTTTGACGGTTGAGCAAATTGATATTGACGAACTGTATAATATGGTTATGAACAACGAAATTGACGACATGAAAACAGCCGTTGCGATTTTAAAAGTGAAAGCGAAGCTTGGTTAAAAACAGATTATATATTAAAAAAGCTGTCTGACATATTTTATGTCAGACAGCTTTTTTATCTTATATTTTCTCAACGCCGAGAACAACGTCCTCGCCGTTGATTTTCCACTCCTTGCCTTTGCCTGCTGAGTAAACTATAGCGTTTGCCAGAACCTCGTCTTTTATCTGAGCTTCATTTTTTTGAACAAGCTCTTTTGCCATATCGCTTTTATCAACATACAGCGTAATATGGTCTGTCACCTCAAAGCCGGTATCCTTGCGCATTGTCTGCACCTTGCTTATAATCTCGCGGACGAAGCCCTCTTCTAAAAGCTCGGGAGTGAGATTGGTGTCGAGCACAACGGTTATACCGCCGTCCTCAGTCGATTCAAAGCCTTCCTTATGCGACGAGTCAATCAGCAAATCGTCGCGCGAAAGCGAAGCCTCTTCGCCGTCAATCGCAATTTTCAGCTCGCCGGTTGTATTTATCTCATCCATAGCCGCGTTTCCGTCAAGCGAAGCGAGAATTGCGCCGATTTTACCGAGCTGCTTGCCAAAACGCGGACCAAGCGTGCGGAGCTGCGGCTTAAAGGTGTATGTTGTGAAATCCCGCACGTCGCTTGTAAATTCCACGTTCTTGACATTAAGCTCGTCGGCTATAATATCGGTAAAGAGCTCAGGTAGCGTCTGCGCGTCCGCCTTAACGTACATCTTGCCGATAGGCTGACGGTTTTTGATGTTTGCCCCGCTACGGCACGCTCTTCCGAGAACGACAATCTTTAGAACCTCGTCCATATATTTTTCAAGCCGCGAGTCTATAAGCGATGCGTCCGCTTTCGGAAAACTGCACAGATGGATGCTTTCCAGCGCATTCTTATCCACGTTGCGCACAAGATTTTGATATATATCCTCAGTCATAAACGGTATCATCGGAGCGGCAATCTTGCAGAAGGTTACAAGCGCGGTGTACAGTGTCATATACGCGTTAATCTTATCCTGCGGCATGTCTTTAACCCAGAAGCGTTCACGGCAGCGGCGCACATACCAGTTGCTCATGTCGTCGGTGAATTCCTGCAAAGCCCGCGCCGTTTCAGGAAGTTTATATTCCGATAAATTTTTGTCAACCGTGCCGATAAGCGTATTCAGCTTCGATAAAAGCCATTTATCCATAATAGACAACGACGCCGTATCGAGCGTGTGTTCCGATGGGTTGAATTGGTCAATTTCAGCATACAGCACATAAAACGCGTACGTGTTCCAGAGCGTGCCCATAAACTTGCGCTGTCCCTCGGTAACCGCGCCGTCGTGGAATTTATTCGGCAGCCACGGCGC
>CATJNN010000066.1 GCA_949742185.1 uncultured Clostridia bacterium
ACAGCTCCGGACGGCGTTGCCACTAAGACTTATACTTTCAAGATTCAGAGATTAGGTCTGCCTAAGATTGAGCTTAACTATGGTAATTCGCCTTACGGTATGATTATGAAAGAGGCTGGATGGACTGACGATCAGAAAACACAAGCAAAAGAAGCGTTTGTTACCCGTAATGGTAGATTTGATACAACGTTAGTACCGACAGGCGGAAACGCTACGCGTTATTACAGAAACCAGGCATGGGGCGGATCAATGGATTCGGCAACAAATCTTGATATGGATGATCATGCAATCTTTGTATACAACAGAACTGATTTTAAGGATCCTGGATTTAAAGCTTATGATTCAATGGGAAATGCAGTTGATGATACAGCAATTACCAGAACAATAACAGTAAGCAGAATGCAGGCTGCAGGTACAAATGGTTTAAGTGATGCGAATCAGGCTGACGATACTGTTACTGTAACAGGTAAAGTTAATGATTATGTATTTACAGAGATAACAGCAATACCGACGGCTATAAAAGCAATAAGGCCTGACGTTTATGAGATGAAATACAGCTTTACAGATACAGTATCAGGCGATACTGCTGAAATTGTAAGAAAAGTCATTGTTTTAGGTAAGTTAGGCGACTGTGATATGAGTAATATTGTAAACTCCAGTGATATGAATGCTATTAAGGGTTCTATAGGAGGTTCTGTACTGGCTTCAAATACAAATAAAGCTTCAGTTAAAAACTTATACATATATCGTATGGTTGATACAGACCGAAGCGGTGTGGTTAATGCCAGTGATATGAATGCTATTAAAGGTGCCGTTGGCGGTACGGCGATTGTTCCTATCTATGAGCCATTACCGACAAACTAAATTTTACAGCAATAGAACTACAATGTAGTTTTATGTATATTTAAACATTTAAGGGAGGATCACTATGAAAGTGAAAAGACTTTTAGCAGTATTGCTTGGTTTAGCAATGCTGGTAGGTACATTGCCGGTCATCTCATTTGCAGAGAAGACGGCAAAACTTGAGCTTGTCTATATGACAGAAAACGGAGGCAATTATGTAGAATCCAACAAATTGGATAGCTACACTGTTGGAACAAGGTTTCTTGTTGGTGTTAAAGCCAGTGGTTTTAACACAATTACAGGGATGGGCGATGGTTTGTTTAATTTATCAACGGGTGTTGTATTTGATCCAAACTATCTTACTTTGGAACCCAGTGCAACACATAAAACTGATGGAACAATAACAGATTCCAACTTTGCCAAAGCGTTTCAGGACAGAACAGGTTTTCAGGATTTTATAAATGATGGAGACGGTTGGTCATATGACGTTACAAAGGTTAAAACAACTGAAGCAGATGCTACTGATTTAACAGGGACATTTACAGCTAACTGTAATCTTGCTTATGGCGGCGAGGCTTCATCACAGACAGGTACTGCCCCGTTCTATGCGGCTATATATGAGTTTGAAGTAAAAGCTATTCCTAACGGCGGTAAAAAGGTTCTTGATATTTCAAAATCTGCAGCCGACTTCAATCTTGGAATGGGCTCATATGGAGCAAGTACAATGCAGTATGATGGTTCGGGCGAAGAAACGGACCTGTCAACTGTAGTAGACTTAAAAATAGATGCGGTAGATATTTTCCCGATGCCTGAGACACCGACAAATGTTGAACTTAAGAGCGCAGATCCGGTAAATGCATTAGTAGACCGCGGAACATATAACTTTAGCAGCGTTAAGCTTAACGCAACATACAAAAGCGGCGTTAAGGAAAAGGTTCCGACAGCATTCTATTATGGTGATGCGGGAGCAACAGCGGTAGCTGGATTAACAAAAGTAGAAACAACTGAAAAAATATCCAAAGCAAGCATGAATGGTAAGACATTATATGCTGTATATACTGAGAATGGTACAGATTTTGTTGTTGCAATAGGTGTTATGACAGTTAATGATGATACTGTTTCATCAATAGCAGTAAAGACACAGCCAACACTCAGTTATGCAACAGATGCGGCTCCGGATTTGAGCAAGCTGGTAGTAACGCTCACATATGCGTCAGGAACAACAGAAGACGTTGCATATGCTAACTTTACAGCAAAGGGACTTACAGTAACAATTAACGGCGCTGCAGTTCCTGCAAAGATGACAACTGCATTAAACGGAAAACCGTTTGTTATTACACACACAGCCACATCAAAGACAGCTAATACAAGCAATGTTACAGTTGCAGACGCTACAGTAGATACATTAACGCTTGGCGGAACAGTATTAGCTGCGCCTGAATACGGCAAGACTGTAGAAGAAATTCTCGCGGGCTTAACGGTAAGCGTGAAGATGAGCAATCAGTCTTCAGCTACAACTTCGGCGGCAGGTTACGACGCTGTTAAAGCGGCAGTAGACAGCCTTATTATTAAAAACGCATCTGGCAATGAACAGTTTGCAGATAAGACAGCTGTGGTTCCTGTGGGAACATACGAAGTTATAGCTGAGAAAGGCACTAAAACAGCGAAGCATGCAACTAAAGTAACAGTAGCTCCGCGTAAAGTAACAGCCGCGTTCACAGCAACAGTTACAAAGGTATACGACGGTAATAATAATGTAACAACAACAATCGCAGACGTAGCTCCTACGAATAAGGTTGGTACGGATGACATTAAGGTTGCGGTTTCATACAAGTATAATGATAAGATAGTCGGAACAGGCAAGGCGCTTACACCGACATACACATTAAAAGGTAATTCAGCGAAGAATTATGCAACAGAGGGCGCGTCAATCACAGGTCCTGCAACAGGAGATATCACAGCGAAAGAGCTTACTGTTGCAAATATAGGAAAAGTAGACGCAGTTAAGCTTGGCGCAACAGGTGACGCTCTGAAAGTAAGCGGCACATACACAGTTACAA
>CATJNN010000067.1 GCA_949742185.1 uncultured Clostridia bacterium
CTGTCCCCGGAACACCGTTCACCGCGCCCGAAGTACCCTGACCGAGAGCCAAATCGTCCGCCGTGCCCATCGTCTTCACCTGTCCGTTTGACATAAGTATAAATGATGTATCATTACTCAATCCTAGCACAGGCTTAATGTCATTTGCGTCTTTCGAGAATCCATCTACCTTTGTCGGATTTGCTACTGCATGTGAACCGCCATACCATCCTGTTGTGTAGCTTGCACCAAGCTGGTATTGATCGTTAACACCCCACATGTAATATTCACCTGTTGCTGTCAATGCACCAACTCCAATGTATGATGAATTAATCGCTATGATATATTGTTCGTTCCAGTTTTCATCATAAACAGGAACATGATGAGGAGCTTTGTTATAATAATTGTTTTGAATTCCCGTCCAACCTAAAGCGTACCCATTTCTGCCCCAGCGATATACCGTACCGTCGTTTTTAAGTACCGATTCTACATTAAGCACAGGAACACGTGTAATATTCTTTATATTTTTAAGTCCGGTATAGGACGCGCTAAGGTTAACTGGAAGACCTGTAACCATTGAGACTTTGCTGGCAGCTGTTAAATTATTTGTGTTGTTCGTCTGCGGTCTCTGAAAATCACCCCAAGCAAATAATTCTCCGTCTTCGTTTAATGCACGCGCTCCTCCGTAATCTGAATTTTTACCGAGATAACCTGTACCTGATGTTATATGCACAATTCTTGAAGAATCTCCAAGATAACCTGTATTGTCTTCGTTTTTTACAAGGTCTGCATACGGTTTTATTACAAATCTGTTTTTTATAGATTCAATATTATTCCAGTTTACTGATACGCTTTCGTCTACACCAAATCCCCATGACCAGACATGCCCCGTTTTATCCAATGCATAGCCCATACCTGTAGAGCCCGCAATTTCAATAATTCCGTCAAGAGGAGTGTCGGGGTTTTTCATAACCTGCACCGGAACAGAACTTGTTCCATATTCTGTGCCCGTTCCAAGTTTACCTGCAAAATCCGATTTATAAACCTGTTTATTATTTTCCTGAATACGATAATAATGCGTATTGTCGCCCCATGCCCATACCGTTCCATCTGCTTTAAGCGCATATGTAACACCTGCGCCGGCTACTATTTGCGGGTACGCTATAAAGCTTTCATTTTGCGGCAATACGTTTAATCTGAACGACGCCATGCGTCCATCTCTGTCTTTGACCATAATATATGTTACGCCCGCTTTTTTGGGGGTCACAGCGCCGCTGCCGTTAACGGAAGCCACTGTCGGGTCATACGAGATGAACGTTAACCCGTTCGGCTTAAATTTTTCGTCATTGAACACATCAAAATAACCGTGATACCCCATTATGGAATTCACGTCTATTCTTAAACTGTCGCCAATCCGCACCGCACTTATCTGCGTGCCGTCTGCTTTAACGATTGTTCCGTCGTGTATCTGCACGCTTTCGCCATTCAGCGCGAACTTCCCGAACCGCAGATGCTCCTGCCCTCCATACGGTGAGTGCATTAAAACAGGAGATGCCGTAGAATTATCGATTTCGTCTCCTAACATATTGTAATACCCATGATTAGAACCCCATCCCCATGAATATACCTTTCCATCTTCGCGTACAGCCGAATAGTGAGCTCCTCTATTAGATTCGTAACCTACATTTTGCCATGTGACAAAACTGTTTGACATATTTATAATATTTTCCAAATGACCGCTCGATGCAGATTCTCCTGCTACAACAAATCCTGTTTTTAAAGTTGAGTTCCCTAAGTTGGTATGTCCCAAACCCATATCAAAATAATATGACTCCCCCAAGCCAATACTATATATTTTTCCATCTGTTCTTAATGTATTACCATTGTATGTCATTCCGGGTAAAATTGGTTTAACACTATTATCGCCTGTTGTTCCTATATCTAAATTATAAATGCCATTTCTTCCGTTTGAATTTGAAATAAAATAAAAACTTCCAAATAATTTTACTTGACCGTCGCTTGTTAAACACCAACTATTTTCATTTCCCGAACCAACTTCAATCACAAATTTATTTATTTGAGCAATCACTGGATCTGAGATTATACCCGTCGATAAATTTGATCCTAATCTGCCATGATAATTATCTCCCCATGTTATAACTTTTCCATCGTTTCTTAATGCTTTATGAACTCTCCCATCTCTCAAAGGAACGTTTTTGATTTTTGTTGAAATATTATTTATTCCAGCAAAATCCCCACCGCTTAATTGGTATGAATGACCGTTTTTATCAATAAAAGTCACACCTGTCAACTGTACGATTTCTTTGTCGTTTAGCACTCTTTCTGCACCGATATTTTCGTAATACCATATCCACGCCTGTCCGAACTTATCAAGAGCGTAAATCACACCTGAATATGAATATATTTTTACAACATCCTTAAGAGGTGTTCCGTCAACTTTAGGTATTTGTGTGGGTGTTTTTGCGCCAATGCCAAATTGTATACCATTGTGAGAAAATTCTGAACTCAAATAATACGCTGTTCCGTCTGCTTTCAACATAGCCGTAAAATTTCTGCTGTTTTGATGCACATCTACAGCCACATTGGGAAAAGCAATAAACTTCTCATTTTTAGGAATTACATTTAATTTAAACGAACCGAGTGCTCCATTACCCGCTGTGGCCATAACATAAGTTATGCCCGTCTTAATAGGCGTTATAACACCGCCGCCGTCGGTCGACGCGCTTGTAGTTGCAACGTTAATGTTATAAGATTCAAATGTCACACCATCAGGAGTCCATGTTCCGCCAATATTACTCTGATAATATCCAATTACCGATTTTCTTGGAATAGTAAGCTTATCGCCAATCTGGATTGCGGTAATATATGTGCCGTCGTCGTCGAAAACGATGGTGTCGTTGTAGAGGTGGACATTTCTGTCAACGCCGTCGCGCGTTAAAATAGCCACAGGCATTTC
>CATJNN010000068.1 GCA_949742185.1 uncultured Clostridia bacterium
AGCGTCTGAAGACGCTTTTTTATATGTTTTAAAAATAGTTTATAATTTTTTATTTAATTGCTGCAAACAGTCTGCTCAGCATAACTGCCGCCTGCGCTCTGTTTGAGTTTTCCTGCGGGCTGAAGTACATGCCGTTGTCTTTTTCGATACCTGTTATAATTCCAAGAGCAACTGCAGACTTAACATCTTCTGTTGCCCATGATGCAATAGAGGAGTTATCTATAAAAGATGTGTCGGCTGTTTTTTCAATGCCTTTAAACTTTGCCGCACGCGCCACTATTGACGCCATTTCTTCGCGGGTAATATTTGAGTCAAGCTTCATAGTTCCGTCTGTTATAAACGCTGAATCTATAAGACCGTTTGCATCCGCCGCCTGAACAAATTTCTCTGCCCAGTGACCTGCAACGTCGCTTGCCGAGCCGGAATACGACGCGCTTGTGTCTATGCCGAGAGCTGATACAATCAGTTTGATGAACTGGCTGCGTGTAATGTTTGCCTCCGGCGCAAAAGTACCGTCGTCCATACCGTTGATAACGCCTGCCGCTGCCATTTCCTCAATCTGCGCTTTAGCCCAGTGAGTTGCGATATCGGGGAACGTACCCGTCGGCTGACTGGGGGTCGGCGTCGGATTTGTTACTGCCGGAGCGTCGCCCGATACGCTGTTCGGGTCAAAAGCTGCTTCTGTGTAGTTGTTGGCAACAAGCTTTACGTTCGGCTGCGGCTGTGTTTTGTAGCCGTCGATTGTATCGCTCAGATAGAAGCTGATATGCGGCGGCTGGTTATACTCAACATTATATGTCGCAACGCCTATTCTGTACAAATCGTCGTGCATAAGCGACGAGAAATTATATTCTGTCGGGACAACTGTTGTGAACACGCGAAGTGCGTACTGAGAGGTTGTTCTTTTTGCAACTGTCTCAACAGGTCCAAGCGCTCCCTGAATTGTTACAGGAACCTCTTCTGTTTTTGAATCAGTTACCGTGTATGCGACAAATTCTTCTCTCCAGTCGCCGAACAAGTCGCCTTGTATACACCAGTTGCCTTTTGTGCCGTTGATGGAGTTACAATCCTTCGCTTCAAAAATTACATCTGTTTTATTTGTGCTGTTGTTCCATTTTGTAATCGTTACATGGTCCTGAAGCTGCTCTGTAAGTCCGCCGTCCCAGTAAATTCTGCCGTTCATTGCCAGCTTCAAATCTCCGCAGTCCGAATCGTCGCTTGCCCAGTAGCCTGTGGAGCCGGCCGCCCACGCAACATAGTATTTATCTTTGTAACCAATATTTGCAATCATGCCGCGACCGGTATCTTTAATACCGTCATGCGACATAAGGATTTTTCCTGTTTTTGCATCCTGCACCGTAAGACCCCATGTCTGGTTTCTTGCGCCCATAAAGCCCGGATAATCTACGCAGCCTTCATTAACTTTTAAGTATTCATATCCTTCGTTTGTCGGATCAAAATCACCGAGGTGATGCGCGTCGCCGTGACCATAACCTGTGCACCAAAGTACGGAACCATCCTGATCCATGGCAAGGGCGCCGGAAATCACTTCATCATAGCCGTCGCCGTCAACGTCTCCCGCCGTCATACCATGGTCGCCCTGACCGATGTATTTGTCGTTGCCGCTGTCCATCGTATCAAATCTCCATTTTTTAACGAGCTTACTGCCATCTAAAGAATATGCCGCAATAACAGTTCTTCCCGGACCGCCTTCTTTGCCCGGATAATATCCGCGCTGAACAATAGCATGCGGACGAACGCCGTCAAGCCATGCTATTGTACCGAGATAACGTTCTGAGCGGTTACCGTAACCGTCTCCCCAGTATGCCACGTCGCCTGTTTGAGGGTCATATTCTACCGTATCAAGAGCCGCGCCTGTTACGCCGTCGAAAGCTGTTAAATAAAGCGGACCTTTCAGGTTTTTGCCGTTATCCTGAGCCGCCCAGTCTGCTTCCGCATCGCCTATAGCTTTACCTGTGCCGTCGATTGTGCCGTCCGCAGTTCTTAAAATCATTTCGCTTTTGCCGTCGCCGTTGAAGTCTGCAACGAGAAGCTGAGTATCATGCGCGCCTGCGCGGATATTTCTGCCCATATTTATGCGCCAGAGCTTAGTTCCGTCCAGTTTGTACGCGTCGATATATACAATTCCTGTGTAGCCTGCTGTTGCGGCGTCTTTTGAGTCTGCCGGATCCCATTTAAGAATAATTTCGTATTCGCCGTCGCCGTCCAAATCGCCGACTGTACAGTCGTTCGGCTTATACTCCGGATAATACACGCCGTCAGAGCTTACTACAGGGTCTGAGTCTTGTATCGGCGTATCCTGAAGCGGAATATCAATATATTGATTAGCCCAAACCTTTGTGTCTTTTGATACTGTCGCGTTATTTGTTACAACCTTATAAACAGAGTCAAGCGTGCCGGCGGGGTCGACATAGTTTGTGACTGCGCCGCTTGTTACAAGCTGATTATCTCGGTACAGCGCAAAATTTGTGTCGGCAGGCTCGGTTCCGAGTCTTCTCCATGAAACAAATACGCCGCCGTCAACCTTAACTGCAACAACGCCTCTGTCGAGATTTTCAACCTCGCGCGTTATGGGCGTGGCGCCCGCTGTAATTGGCAAAACAACGCTCATTGAAGCCAGCTGCGCCGCTGCAAGGGCAAGAGCCGCCAGCTTTTTCATGCGTTTACCTGCATCTTTTAACATTTTATTTCCTCCTTTTATAAAACATCGCACGTTTAAATACGTCCATTATTAATTAAAATTATACAAGATGAGCTATAAAAACTAAAGCTAAATTCTCGTGTTTTTTGGTTAAATTTCAGATGTTTTTCGTAGTGATTTTGGGGGACAAATTCCTTTGTTTTAAACATTTACTTGTATATTATTCACAAACTTTTAATTTCAAAAAAATATTCGTTTGATAGGGCTTTTATTTTGACAGGTTTTAGTGTATAATATAACCATAGTATACAGGTGACTGTATGCTATCATATACCCTTTTATCATATATACCACCACCTGAAATACCGCCGGAAAAACCGG
>CATJNN010000069.1 GCA_949742185.1 uncultured Clostridia bacterium
ATAATTATTCCTCTGACATGTATAAAAACTCACTGAATGAAGAGAGCAAAAAGGCGTACACCGAGGAGCAGAAAGCCGAAGCGGAAAATACAATAGACGGCTTTGTTAAAGCGTATGCTCCTACATATTACGCGCAGGTGCGTGAAAATGAAGATTATTATTACGACAGACATCTGAGTAAAAATTACACTCGCGTTTTAGAGGGAATCCCATATTATTCAAATGGAATTACTGTCAGCTATGATATGGAGACATGCAAAATAACATCGTTTTCTGTTAATTTTGACTTAATGACAAATATGGTTAGTAAGTCGGAAATTAAGTTTGACCTTAACGGCGCGTATGATAAGGTGTTTGAAAATGCGGGTCTTATTAAGGAGTATATAGTAAGCGGCGGCGAAGCTCCCAAGCTTGTTTATACGCTTGAAAAGCCCGATTATATGACGATTGACGCTGTTACAGGAAAGTCTGTGGGCTGGAATGGACGCGAAGTAAGAGAAAAAATCACAGATTACAGCGATATAAGCGGTCACTGGGCGCAGGAATATATAGAGCGTCTGGCTAAAGTCGGCTATTCGGTGGACAGTGATAAATTCCGTCCTGATGAAGCGATTACTCAAAAGGATTTCCTTTGGATGATTACAGGCGGCGGCGCGGGCGACGCGGAGCGGATGTATAAGGATTTGATTTCTCAGAAGGTTATTGACGAGGACGAGAAAAATCCTGACGCGCCTATTACGAAGGAACAGGCGGTTATTTATCTGATGGACTGGAACGGCTATAAAGAGGTTGCAAATCTGGAAGGTATTTATGTTACGGGATTTTCAGACGAGCAGGAGCTGAATAAAATAGGTTATATTGCTCTTGCCAAGGGATTTGGCATTGTAACCGGCGATACGGATAACCGTTTTCATCCGGAAAAGCAAATTACACGCGCCGAGGCGGCGGCAATGCTTTATAAACTTTTAGACAGGTAACTTGGGGAAAATATAAAAATGCTTGCTTTGTGTATGATATATATGACAAAGCGATATGAAAACAGGACTGCTGAAGAGCAGTCCTGTTTTCGTTAATTGCGTTATGGTTAGACGGTAAAACAAATTAGAATTTGGCGGTCTCGATTTGTTTTCATTCATACCAATATGATAAACTGATTATTAATAGCAGGTTGTAGCTGCACTTAAATTCAGACTTCTTATTTTATTTCGTAAGGGCAAAACACATGGCGGGGATACAGAAAGTTCGTCAATGCCAATCTTTAAAAACCATTCCGTAAGATTTAAATCCGCACCCAGTTCCCCGCATATGCCTACCCATATATTTTCTTTATGGGCGTTCCGGCAGACTGTTTCAATCATTCTCAGTACCGCTTCATGGTGGGGGTTGAAAAATTCGTCAAGCTTTGGGTTTTGGCGGTCAATCGCCATTGTATATTGCGAAAGGTCATTTGTTCCTATGCTGAAGAAATCCACTTCCTTTGCAAGTAAATCGCTTATTATAGTGGCGGCCGGAGTTTCAATCATAATGCCTTCTTCAATGACGTTGTACGGTATATTTTTTCTGTCAAGCTCTGAGCGTACTTCTGCTGAAATCATTTTTATTTTTTTTATTTCGTCTAATGATGTAATCATGGGGTACATAACGGCAAGCTTTCCGTACTTTGAAGCTCGGTATATAGCGCGAAGCTGTGTTTTGAAAATATCGGGATTTGTAAGACAGAGGCGTATTGCTCTTAATCCCATAGCGGGATTTTCTTCCCTGTCGAGGTTGAAATATTCTGCCTGCTTATCGGCTCCGATATCAAGAGTTCTTATAATAACGCGTTTTCCTGCCATTGTTTCGGCAGCGGTTTTATAAATATGAAATTGTTCGTCTTCTGAGGGATATGTGCTGTTTTCAAGATATATAAATTCGCTTCTGAAAAGACCGATGCCCTCAGCGTCGTTTTCCAGTACGTATATTAAATCCCGAACATTACCGATATTCGCATATACAAGAACTGATGTTCCATCCTTTGTTATGTTTTCCTTGCCTTTTAACTCTTGAAGAAGACGCTGTTTTTCAAATTCTTCATCGTTGCGTTTTTGCATTTTACTTAAAGTCTCTTCATCTGGGTCAATATATAGAACTCCGCTAAAGCCGTCAACAATAGCCGTTTTGCCTTCAAGTTCGTCTGAAAGTGCAACGTTCACTCCTATAAGCGCGGGAATATTCATAGTGCGGGCAAGAATTGCGGTGTGTGAATTTATTGAACCGTGAACGGTAACAAAAGAAAGCACAAGATTTTTGTCAAGCTGAACGGTTTCGCTCGGAGCAAGGTCGTCGGCAAGTATTATAACAGGTTCGTCGGAGACGTCTTTTTCTGAATCCGAGTTTGTCAGAATTCTTATAATTCGTTCCGATACGTCTTTAACGTCAGAAGCGCGTTCTTTCATATATGCGTCGTCCATAGAAGAAAAAATTTCGGCAAAATTGTCGGCAGTCACGCCAACGGCATATTCGGCGTTTACGTTTTGTTCGGTAATAATATTTTTAACTGAATTAAGATAATCGTCATCGTCTAGCATCATCTGATGAATTTCAAATATTGCCGCGCTTGTTTCACCGACCTCGGTTTTAGCTTTATCGTACAGCTCGGAAAGCTGATTTTGCGCCTGCGTCTTAGCTGCTTCAAAACGTTCTGTTTCCTTGTCGCAGTCTTCAATTTTATGCCGTACAATTTGCTGTTCGTTTTTTTTAATAATGTGTATCTTTCCGGATGCAATTCCGCCGTATACGCTTTTTCCATGATATTCAAGCATTTTAAAGCCCCCTTTCAAGCGCGTGTTTAATTATTGCGTTATAGTTTTCATAAGGAAATTACAGACTGCTTTTAAGAAAGATTTTAAGCTCATCAGCTGCGGAGCTTTCGTCTGGGCCGTTTATTGTTATTGTAATTTCCTCTCCCTGCTTGGCGGCAAGTCCCATTATTCCAAAAATTTTTTTTGCGCTTACTGTCTTTCCGTCTTTTGCGATGTTAATTTCAGAGCTGAATTTTGACGCGGTCTTTACGAGCTGTCCGGCAGGTCTGGCGTGTATACCGTCAGGGTCGTTTATCACAAATTTGATTTCTCTCATTTTTTATAACCTCCTAGAAATATTTTGTTATTTACTAT
>CATJNN010000070.1 GCA_949742185.1 uncultured Clostridia bacterium
ACACGCGGGGCAGGAGATAGAGATTTGGAGGTATGCGAAATGAGCTATTATAACGAATGCCCGGTATGCGGTGCAAGCTTAGACCCGGGTGAGGCTTGCGAATGCGGCGGGGAAACAAAAAAGTCTCACATCTGCGCCAACAGACGTGAGACGGGGCGATTACATAGAGTAATCACCAAAAAACTACATATATATTATACAACAAAATTCAGGAAATTGCAAGGGGTGATTTCGTGATTGAGTACATAAACGAGTGCGCGGGGTGCGCGGCGGAGCTGGGGTGCGACGGGAGAGCGTGCAGATATATGAATGTGCCGCGTTTTTACTGCGATGGGTGCGGCGCGGAAAAAGAGGGGCGAGACCGAACGAAGCGGCAGAGCGCGGACGAGGTTTTGTATGAATATGACGGGAACGAGCTGTGTATTGAGTGCTTGTTTAACGAGTTTCCGCGCGGCGAGGCTGACGAGGAAACGGAATGCGGCGGGTGCGGAAGCGGCGCGTATGGCAGCGAGCTGGCGGAGGTTGACGATAGGCGGCTGTGCAAACAGTGCTTGGCGAAGGAATTTGAGAGGGTGAGCGTATGACGCATGAAGAATGGATTTTAGAACGCAAAAAGGGCATAGGCGGCTCGGACGCGGCAGCTATTGTCGGGCTTAGTCCGTATAAAAGCGCGTTCGAGGTTTACGCGGACAAGATGTCGCTTATTCCTCCTAAAGAGGATAACGAGGCTATGCGGCAGGGACGTGACCTTGAGGAGTATGTGGCGAGACGTTTTTGTGAGACGACGGGAAAGAGGGTTCGGCGCAGAAGCGGCATGATAAAAAAT
The DNA here is from genome assembly GCA_949742185.1 of uncultured Clostridia bacterium. Lineage (GTDB taxonomy): Bacteria > Bacillota > Clostridia > UBA1381 > UBA1381 > CATJNN01. Next base: position 827 of record CATJNN010000070.1, read on the forward strand.
CCTGCGTATCCGTTTGCGTTTGCGAATGTGGACAGGCTTATTGTTGGAGAGAACGCGGGACTGGAGTGCAAAACGGCGGGAAGCATGAGCGTAAAGCGATACAAAGGCGGCGAGTATCCGGAGGAGTATTATTGTCAGTGTATGCATTACATGGCGGTTACGGGATATCCGGTGTGGTACTTGGCTGTGCTTATATATAGTACGGAGTTTAAGGTATTTGAGATAAAGCGCGACGAGGAGGATATTGCCGCGCTTATGGAGGCTGAGCGCAGGTTTTGGGAAGAAAATGTGTTTGCGGAGAAGCCGCCCGCGCCGTCGGGCAGCGATAATGACAATGAAATTATAAACGCGGTTTATCCGAACGCCGTAGGACAGGAGATAAAGCTTGTCGGATTAGAAGCGGATTTAAAAAGGCGCGCCGAGCTTGACGCGTTTATAAAAAAGATGGAGACCGAGAAGCGGCAGATAGACCAAAAAATTAAGCTTCAAATGGGCGAAGCGGAGCGCGCAGAGTGTGGAAAATATAACGCTTCATGGATGAATTGCGAGCGCAGGACGCTTGATATAGCGCGGCTGATAGAGGATTTCTTTCCGGACAGGGATTTATCGGAGTATATTCAGGCTACAAGATACAGGACTTTTAAAATAAAGGAGATAAAGTGATATGGGACAGATTGCAGAAAAAACGAATATGGCTGTAAAAAGGCAGCCGCAAACAATAAATGATTGGATTAAAGCGTATCAAGATCAGATTGCAAAGGCTTTGCCAAAGGTAATTACGCCCGAAAGATTTACGCGTATGGTGACGACGGCTGTGACGCAGACGCCGAAGCTTGCTCAGTGCACGCCCCAGTCGTTTGTCGGGGCGATGCTGACGGCGGCGCAGCTCGGACTTGAGCCGAACACGCCGCTGGGACAGGCGTATTTAATACCGTACGGAAATCAGTGTCAGTTTCAGATTGGATATAAGGGGCTTATAGACCTTGCGCATCGTTCGGGAGAGCTTAAAAATATTGAAGCGCATATCGTTTATGAAAATGATGACTTTGATTTTGAGTATGGTTTGGAGGCGGATTTAAAACATAAGCCGGCTATGAGCGAAAGAGGGAACCCTGTTTGGGTGTACGCTATATATCGTTTGAAGAGCGGCGGCTATGGTTTTGAGGTTATGAGCTGGGACGAGTGCCTGGCGCATGGGAAGAAATATTCTAAAACGTTTAAAAACGGTCCGTGGCGGACAAATCCCGAAGAGATGGCGAAGAAAACGATGCTTAAAAAGGTTTTGAAATACGCGCCGATGAAGTCGGATTTTGTGACCGAGGATGAGCGTGCATATACTGTTGAGGATGACGGTGGCGAGATTAAGGTTTTGCCGGAGGATGTAATTGAGACGGAGGCGTCTGAGGTGGATGTGGCGGTAGATACGGAGACGGGTGAGATTTTGCAAAAATAATGCGAAAAATAAACGTCGGCTATTGCGGATAATATTTGAAGAAAGGAGCAATAAGTTATGAATAAAGCGATATTGATGGGGCGGCTTGTGCGCGCCCCTGAAATGAAGAAAACACAGTCGGGACTGTCTGTCGTGAGTTTTACTCTTGCGGTGAACCGCAGATTTGCAAAAGAGGGACAGCAGCAGGCGGATTTTGTGAATTGTATCGCGTGGGATAAGACGGCGGAGTTTGTCGGCAGATATTTTCACAGGGGTTCTATGCTTGCGGTTGTGGGTCGGATACAAACAGGCAGCTATGAAAAAGACGGGCAGAAATATTACACGACGGATGTTGTGGTTGATGAAGCATATTTCACGGGTGAAAAACGGGAAAAGGAGAACGGCGCGGAGCTGTCGTTTGATGATTTTTCGCCGGAGGATATGTCCGGCGATGATTTGCCGTTTTAGGGCGAAAAGGAGACAATATGGAAAACAAAAGACATAAAACATGCGCTTATGTTAAGGAAGCGCGCGGTGCGTCGGCGGTTGTCGGCGCGGGATGCCCGTCGTTTGACAAAACGGGCGGGGCGGTTAACTGGGTGCTTGCCGGGATATGCGGCAGGTGCCCGAAATATAAGAATAAGGGAGGATAAGATGGCAAGACCGATAAAAAAAGGACTTGACTACTTTCCTTTTGACGTCGATTTTTTTGCGGATAGAAAGATACGCGCTCTTAAAGGCAAATATGGCAACGACGGCGTGATTATATATATTTATCTGCTTACCCTTATTTATAATGAAAACGGGTATTATATGCGCGCCGACGACGATTTAAATTATGTGTTGTCTGATACTTTCGGCGCGAGCGATGAGAAAATAGGGCAGATTGTGAACTTCTTGCTTGAACG
>CATJNN010000071.1 GCA_949742185.1 uncultured Clostridia bacterium
GTAGCCTATATTATGTCCGCCCGCAATCTCAATAATGTTGTCCAGCGGTGTGTTCGCGTCCTTCATAACGCGGACCGGAATTGTGCTTGTGCCGTACAGTGTTCCCGTTCCAAGCTTGCCCGCGTTTTCCTGTCCCGCAGGAGCCTGCATATTCTTGTTTGTTCCCCACGCCCAGACAGAGCCGTCCGCCTTAAGCGCGTATGTAGTTCCTGAGCCTGGCACAACCTGCGGATACGCTATATTGTTTCCCGTTGGAACAACATTAAGGCGGAATGAAACCATGCGTCCTTCGTTATCGGTCACGATTATATACGTTATTCCCGCCTTTTCCGCGCGGAACGTGTTTCCCGACTGCGAAACAACACCGCTGTTATACGATCTGCACGAGAATGAAGCCGGCGTAAAGTTGTCGTAAAACACATTAAAGCCGTTATGCACGATAACGTCTGAAATTGTGATTGTGTCTCCTATCTGCAGGGTTGACACAAACGTTCCATCCGCTTTTTTTATAGTTCCGTCGTGGATTTCTATTGCAGAACCGTTTAATGCCGCGCCTGTTATCTCCAAATGCGGCTTATCTCCTACTGTCACGGGGTATGAAGTATCGATTATACGACCGTCGCCCAATAAGCCTCCTGAAAACGGCGTGTATCCGTAATATGAAGCGCCCCAGCCCCATGCTTTAACCGTTCCGTCTTCAAGAATTGCAGCCTCGGCTCTGCCGCCGTAAATATTAATTAAATATCCACCTAAATTACCTATATTGATAACATTCGTTAAATCTCCGCTGTCTGCGCTGCTGTCCGACACGACCGTATGCAGTACTGAGCCGGTGTAAGCACCGTGTCCCAGGTCATATCTTGACAGACTTTTGCTACGTCCCGAAGAATAAATCTTACCGTCTGATTTTAGCGTGAACGCATTTCGAGCGGTATTTTGCAAAAGAGGCTTATTCCCAGCCTCGTCAAAAGAATAATAATCCACGCGCGATGCTAATGAAGAGTTGCCGCCTCCTAAAATATCTACGCTGGTGCCAAAATAATATCCGTCGCCGTCTGCGGTGATAATTAACTTGACGCATAATCCCTGCGCATAATCAAGTATATATTTGTCTAAACTGGGATTACTGATGCCCGGATTACAATATGCGCCGGTTGCATAACCAAAACCCAATTCGCCGTATGTCGAGTGTCCCCAAGATATAAGTTTGCCGTCCTGCCTTAGTACGGCGGCGCTGTCCGTCGTCCAGCCTGAGGATATTTTCTTTATTTTATCTGAAATTCCAAGCGACTGTGTTAAGTTTACAGGCAAAAGCTTGTTTCCTGTGTTTCCCGAATTACCGTCATCAAACCCTGCTGCATATAAATTTCCGGTTGTATCCAAGAAATGAACAGCGGTGCCTTGTAAAAAAGCATTTAAATTAGTCCAACCAGTGCCTCCGCCTTCAGACGTTCCATAAACCTCTGCCTGGATAATTCTATAGTCTTCATCAAGATACCCTGTGCCGGTTTCATTCTTTGGGCGCACAGGATACCAGTAAAAATTCTTATCTGTGCTTCCCTGAGCCATCTGTCCGCTATGATTAGCTCCCCACATCCAGACGCGGCCGTATTTATCTATAGCAGTAAACGCTGAACCACTCGCGCTTATGCGCACAATATCTGTAAGCGGCGAACCGTCCTCATGAATAACCTGGACCGGCAGCACGGACGGAGAATTAACTTCACCTATGCCAAGTCCACCAAGGGCGTTATTTCCCCATGTCCAAACAGTTCCGTCCGCTTTTAATGCCATAGCGGACGAGTGACCCCCCATGATTTGTGGGTATGCTATGTGGGCGTTATTTTTAGGGATTATATTTAATCTGAACGAACCTGTGATTCCTTCATCATCTTTTATGATTATATATGTTATACCTGCCTTTTTAGGTGTTATAACACCGCTAAACTTATCTACAACCGCAACATCCTCGTTATATGAGCTAAACTCAATACCTGTCGGAACGTACGTTGAATGTTCCACTGATACGAATAGATTAAAATCCGAGCCGTCGGAGCCTGTATTATTATAACCAATAACGTCGGACGGCGAAACCGTCAGCTTATCGCCGAGCTGCACAGCGGTTATCGCAGAGCCGTCCGAACGTATAATATTGTCATTGTATATCTGAACTCTTTCGTCTGTACCGTTGCGATTAAATGTTGCTTCGGAAATGCTGAGGTGTGCAAAGTGCCCGTCCGCGCCGATGTCTTCTTTTCCTATAACCCGCGTTGGCGTAGGATTTTTTTCTTTTTTTGAACCTTTGCCCAGCTGACCGCGGCTGGCACTTCCCGCGCCCCAAACGTAGCCGTCTTCTTTTATGCCGAGAATAAAAGCGCCGTTGTTTGCGCCTGTTAAATATAATATATCGGACATTCCTTCGCCCGTTTGTACCGCCTTTGTCGGTCCGTTGTCAGAAGTTCCTCCGTTACCAAACTGACCGTAACTGTTAGAACCTTGTACCCATGCGTTTCCGTTACTTAAAACGTACATTTTTCCGTCATATCCTGAGCCCGACCCTGTTAACATCATAACCTTTTTGTTCGGATTCTGACTGCTGACGCTAGTAAGTTTGGGATATCTTGAACCCGTTCCGTTTCCCCATGAGCAAGAAGCAGTGCCTACGGCGCCATTACCGCCTATTTGCCCCCATCCCCAGCATTTGCCGTCCGAGGTTACCGCCAGCCTGTGTCTTTTACTGATTTCATTACCTGTATATACTATAACTGCCTTTTCGAGATATCCAGACTCTGACGGCGAATCGCCGCAAAGTACGCGCGCGGGAGTTGTCTGCACATTGTTTGTTCCCGTTCCATATCCCTGAGAATTGCTTGTTCCCGCAGTGTACACATATCCATCCGAAGTTAAAATAATTTCTTGATTATAACTTAAGGATATTGCGACAACGTTTTCCATATATTTTCCGCTTGTCTCGCCCGAGGCGAAATCCAAAATTGAACTACCGTAGCCACCGTTTCCCCATGTAATAAGCCGACCGTTTTTATCTAGAGCCGCGCCCTTTGTACTAACAGCCATATTAACGGCGAAACTGACGATGTTTTCTAAATACTGAGTTCCTGTGTTACCGCCGCGCATCCTCGTAGGAACGGTGTACACGTTAGACGTA
>CATJNN010000072.1 GCA_949742185.1 uncultured Clostridia bacterium
GTTAACTATGACAAGGAAGAATTTGAACGAATCAAAAAAGCCTCTGAAAAAATCAAATCAAATTCTGAAATCTTAATCGTTATCGGCATAGGCGGCTCATATCTCGGCGCGCGCGCGGCTATTGAAACGCTAAGCCACACGTTTTACAATATACTCGGCAGCGATAAACGTAACACTCCAGCAATTCTCTTTGCCGGTAACAACATCAGTTCAACGTATATGAGCGAGCTTTTAGAGCTTATCGACGGAAAAGATTTTTCTGTAAACGTAATCTCAAAATCCGGCACAACAACTGAGCCGGCTATCGCTTTTCGTATTTTCAAGGATATCATGGAAAAGAAATACGGTAAAGACGGCGCGAAAGAACGCATTTTTGCGACCACCGACAAATCGCGCGGCGCGCTTAAATCCCTTGCAGACCAAGAAGGCTATGAGTGTTTCGTAATCAGCGACGACGTCGGCGGACGTTATTCTGTTTTAACGGCTGTGGGTCTCCTGCCTATCGCCGTTGCAGGAATTGATATCGACGCAATGATGAAGGGTGCGGCAGACGGACGCGAGGAATACAGCGTTTGCGATTTGGATAAAAATCCATGCTATCACTACGCCGCTATCCGCAACGCCTTATACCGCAAAGGCAAAACTACGGAGCTTATGGTGAATTTTGAACCCGCGCTTCATTATTTTGGAGAATGGTGGAAACAGCTATACGGAGAAAGCGAAGGCAAGGACAATAAAGGCATCTTCCCCGCTGCAGCCGACTTCTCCAGCGACCTCCATTCAATGGGGCAGTATATTCAAGAGGGACTCCGTAATTTGTTTGAAACCTCAATAATTGTAGACAAGCCCCGAAAAGATATAACTATAGAAGCAACTGACGATAACGCCGACGGCTTAAACTTTCTTGCAGGCAAAACCATAGACTACGTTAACGCTCAGGCGGCGGCAGGGACAGCTCTCGCTCACATGGACGGCGGAGTTCCAAACTTGAAAATTACAGTTCCCTCGCTTGATGCCTATAACTTCGGAAAACTTGTATATTTCTTTGAAAAAGCATGCGGAATAAGCGGGTATCTTTTGGGCGTTAATCCGTTTGACCAGCCCGGCGTTGAGGCATACAAAAAGAACATGTTTGCACTTCTCGGCAAACCGGGATATGAAAACGAAAAAGCTGCTCTTGAAGCGCGTCTTTCAAAATAATATTGTTAAATCCGGGCTGAGCGCCCGTACATAAACGACAACTCAAAATAAAGGAGGAAAAGAAAATGGTGGAACTTCTTATCGGCAAAAAAGGAACAGGCAAAACAAAAGCGTTGATTGAAAAGGTGAACACCGCTGCCAATGTTGCTAACGGCAACGTAGTGTTTATCAGCAAAAACACATCTGACCATATGTACGAAATCAAGACAAACGTGCGCATGGTTGACACAAAAGAACTGGAAATCGAGTCGTACGAGCAATTTTACGGATTTATCTGCGGCATAATCAGCGGTAATTTTGATATTACGCACATCTTTGTCGACGGTATCTTCAAAATAGTGGACAAAACCCTTGACGGTTTTGAAACTTTCTTAAAACACATTGAAGCTCTCGGACAGAAATTTAATATTTCTTTTGAAATATCTGTAAGCATCGACGTTAACGATGCTCCGGACTATATTAAGGCATACGCATAATATGTCAAAAAGCATTTGGAGGTTTTTTTACACATGCAATATCAAAGTACGAGAAACAAAAGCGTTAAAGTAACATCGGCTGAAGCGATAAAAACCGGTCTTTCGTCTGAAGGCGGATTGTTTGTACCGGACTCCATCCCCTCTGTGACGCTTGAGGATATTAACTCCCTCGTTGGCAAAGACTATCATGAACGCGCATATTTTGTGCTGAGCCGCTTTCTTACCGATTTCTCTGAAGACGAACTTCGCACATGCATAAACGCGGCGTATACGAAGGAAAAGTTTGAAACCGACACAATCGCGCCGCTTTATAAGCTTAACGACAGCGCGTATTTTCTTGAACTGTGGCACGGTCCAACCTGCGCGTTTAAGGATATGGCTTTGCAAATTCTTCCGCATCTTCTCACAACGTCTATGAAAAAGACAAATGAAGATAAAGAAATTGTAATTCTTGTCGCTACATCCGGCGACACAGGAAAAGCCGCATTAGAAGGGTTTAAAGACGTTTCCGGAACACGGATTGTCGTCTTTTATCCGGACAATGGCGTGAGCGAGATACAAAAGCTTCAAATGGTAACGCAGGATGGAAATAATGTGAGCGTTGCGGCTGTCAAGGGCAATTTCGACGACGCGCAGAGCGGCGTAAAGAAAATTTTTACTGACGATGAATATAAAACGCTTTTATCCAATAATCATTTCAAGCTTTCAAGCGCGAATTCTATTAATTGGGGACGTCTTGTACCACAAATAGTTTACTACTTTTCAGCTTATGCGGACTTGCTGAAAAACGGTGAAATTAAACTTGGCGATAAAATTAATGTCGTTGTGCCCACAGGTAATTTTGGTAACATTCTCGCTTCGTACTATGCATATCGCATGGGGCTTCCGGTTAATAAATTTATTTGCGCGTCTAACGAGAATAACGTGCTTACCGATTTTATCCGCACCGGAACATATGATAAAAACCGTCCGTTCCACGCGACCATCTCCCCGTCTATGGATATTTTGATTTCAAGTAATCTTGAACGCTTCTTATTCCATTTAAACGGAGAAAACGACAAAACTGTCTCAGAATGGATGACTTCTCTTTCTGAAAACGGTAAATACAGCGTATCACCCGATGTTAAATCTCAGATTGAAAAGCTGTTTTGGGCAGATTGTGCAAATGAAACAGAAACCATGGAAGCCATTCGTTCATGCAGTGACAAGTATGGTTATGTTATGGATACACATACGGCAGTCGCAAAATCTGTATATGATAAATATACCAAAGCTGCAGGCGACGGCACAAAAACCGTTATTGCCTCAACAGCCAGTCCGTTTAAATTTAATCAAAGCGTGCTTATCGCTCTCGGAGGACATAATGCTGTTGCAGGCAAAGATGAGTTTACGCTGCTTGAAGAGCTTTCTCAGAAAAGCGATATGAGTATTCCCAAATCGCTTGCAATGCTCAAAAACAAGAGCCGCGTGTTTGACATTGTTTGCGAGAAAAATCAAATGCAACAGATTGTAAGCGATTTCTTAAAAATTGACTAATGAAAATAAATCGGGGCGTCGAACCCCGATTTATTTTTGCTGTTTGCTCCGCAAACGCAGTTAATGAAAATATCTCAGGGCGTCGA
>CATJNN010000073.1 GCA_949742185.1 uncultured Clostridia bacterium
CGCGATAATAACCTTTTTTGCGTCGTCCGCACTTACGCTGTCAAAAGCCAGCTTAACCTGCTTGCGCACAACCTCGGTGGTTATTCCTGTTTCGCGCTCTTCAAGGCTCTCGCCTACACACACAATCGGCTTTAAGCCCTTTTCAAGAGCTTTTTTTATCTTCTTATTCACGGTACCGTCGGTTTCCGCAAAATACTGACGGCGTTCGCTATGACCGATTATAACATACTCAACGCCTAAATCGCAAAGCATATCCGCGCTAACCTCTCCCGTGAACGCGCCCTTATCCTCAAAATGAAGATTTTCCGCGCCAACTTTAACGTTTGTGCCCTTTGCCGCTTCAACGGCCATGGGCAGACATACATACGGCGTACACACAACAACGTCGCATTTTGCGTCCTTTGTCGCCTCTGCGATTTCTTTAACAAACACGCCTGTCTCAGATGGAAGCTTATTCATCTTCCAGTTTCCCGCTATTACATTTTTTCTCATATAATTAAATCTCCTTTATTTCCAAACCGTGTATGCGTTTGCAGAGCAAACAGCAAAAATACGGAGAGGCTCAACGCCTCGACGGATTTTTATTATTATTTATCGTTAAGAGCAACAATACCTGGCAAATCCTTACCCTCTAAAAATTCGAGCGATGCGCCGCCGCCCGTTGATATGTGGCTCATCTTGTCTCCCAAGCCCGCCTGATTAACAGCCGCAACACTGTCGCCGCCGCCAATGATTGTAACCGCGTCAATTTCCGCGAGAGCCTCCGCAATCGCATTTGTGCCCTTTGCAAAATTCGGCATTTCAAACACGCCCATAGGTCCGTTCCACACAACAGTCTTAGCGTCTTTAACAGCGTCTTTGAACAGCTCTATCGTTTTCTCACCAATATCCAGACCCATATGGTCGGCAGGAATACTGTCCGAACTTATAGTCTTATACGGAGCGTCGTTGTTAAATTCCTTTGATACGACAGTGTCAATCGGAATTAACAGCTTAACGCCCTTTGCCTGAGCTTTTTCCATCATTTCCTTAGCGTATTCGATATAATCCTCCTCCAAAAGCGACGTGCCCACTTCATAGCCCTTTGCCTTAAAGAACGTGTACGCCATGCCGCCGCCGATGATAAGCGTGTCCACCTTTTCAAGCAGATTATTTATAACCGAAATTTTGCTCGATACCTTAGAACCGCCCAAAATAGCAACGCACGGACGAACCGGATTGTTAACCGCATTACCCAAAAATTCAATTTCTTTCTGGATAAGGAATCCCGCAACGGCAGTATCAAGATACTTCGTAACTCCAACGTTTGAGCAGTGTGCGCGATGCGCCGTGCCAAAAGCGTCGTTTACAAACATATCGGCCAAAGACGCAAGCTCCTTGCTGAATTCGTCAACATTTTTTGTTTCCTCGGCGCGGTAACGTGTATTCTGCAAAAGAACAACATCGCCGTCGTTCATAGCTGCAACCGCTTTTTTCGCATTTTCTCCAACTACATTGTCGTCAGCCGCAAAAACAACCTCTTTGCCGAGCTTTTCAGAAAGACTTTTCGCAACCGGCGCAAGCGATAATTCTGGTTTAGGCTCGCCCTTAGGCTTACCCATGTGCGAACAAAGAACGACTTTCGCCCCTTTTTCCATAAGATACTTAATGGTCGGAAGCGCGCCGATAATACGGTTTTCGTCTGTGATTTTGCCGTCCGCGTCAAGCGGAACGTTAAAATCGCATCTTACAAGCACGCGCTTACCCGCTACATTTACATCTTCTACGCTTTTCTTGTTTAACATAGTTTGCACCTCTTTATAAAAATTTATTTTTATATGTATTTATTGTATATCAACAAAGCATTTTTTTCAAGTAAATATTGCTATTTATTTAACAAAAGTTTTTCTCCTATTTTATTGACTGCTGTCGATATTAGACAAATCGGAGGACAAATAAATTTCATCTAATATCAAAACTTGATATCTAAAGTATATCATAAAGCAAACAAGGATTTTCTGTGACAGA
>CATJNN010000074.1 GCA_949742185.1 uncultured Clostridia bacterium
GAAATGCCTGTGGCTATTTTAACGCGCGACGGCGTTGACAGAAATGTCCACCTCTACAACGACACCATCGTTTTCGACGACGACGGCACATATATTACCACAATCCAGATTGGCGATAAGCTTACTATTCCAAGAAAATCGATAATCGGCTACAACGACAGCAACGTCGGCGGAACATACACGCCCGCGTCAGTCACATATGAATCGTACAACGAAAATGTCGCTACAATAGCTACAATAAGCGACAGCGGCATTGTAACTCCTATAAAAACCGGTATAACATACATAGTCATTCGGGACACAGACGAAAACGCAAACGCTATGGGTTCATTTCGTCTTAATGTAGTTCCTAAAAATAATAAATACATAGCATTTCCGCGATTAGTTGAAACATCGTTTACGGGACTTGCACTAAAAGCAGATGGTACGGTTTGGTGGTGGGGAAACATTGGACCAAGTTATGATGTTGACACAGGATTGACCAAATCCCAAGACGGGGATACAAAAAGCCTGCCTCAGGAGGTTGTAAAAGAAGATGGAACGCCTCTTACAGACGTTGTTAACATTCAAGGGTCGTATAATGCATATTCAGCGCTTGATAAATACGGAAGGGTTTGGCTTTGGGGTTATGATGCAGGAGTTTTGGCGCAAAATAACGGTACAGGAAATTTATATTCAAAATATCCTGTACGCCCCCTTAATGCAGATGGCAGTTTTTTTGACAGAACACAAAAAATCATTCAGATAACAACAAATGACAGAGGACATCGATATTTAAGCGTCGATAATATTGTGTATTACAGCGGATATCAGACGCGTTATTTATCCGACGACGGAACGAATGATAAAGTAAACTATTATAGCAACCCTATAAATGAGACAAATTTGGAAGAGTATGGGAAAGTTAAAAAACTTGCTTATGAAGATAGGTATAATTCAGATACGACGCCCGGGGTTATGCGGTGCGATGGATATCTAATAACATGGGGGGACAATTATGGAAACGCCCTGGGGCAGGGATTTGGTACTACCAGCAGCACTAATGCCACAAGGTCGCTGAATCCTCCGGGAATTGTAGACTTAGAAGGGGTTTTAGAATTTACAAATAGTGTTCATGGATTCACGTGTATCACTGTAAGCGGAGATTCTTATATGTGGGGGCGCGTATCTCATGCCGGCTGGAATGGTAATGCTTATATTGACCAACGCAAGCCTATGTGGGGAAACAGTGAACACAGCACGACAGATACAAGCGGTAAACCTATTTTACCGATAGCAGTCAGAGAAGCATGGCAGCTTAAAAATAACGGTACAATACATGCGTCCTCCGGAGGGAGCATGCTTGGATATGCCGCTGGTCTGGGCAAAACAAAGGCTACAACTGCTCGTCTCAGAGGTTTTGTTGTTGCAGGAGAACAATCTGATACAGAAGAATATTTGACAGATGTTATTTCTATTGAAGCCGGAAGTGATCACTGGTATGGATCAACATCTTTTATTAACGACAGCTGGGCGGGAGCAATAACAGGCGATGGTTCTGTATATACCTGGGGTATTAATTTTTATTATGAAAATTGGCAAAAAAATAAAAATCAAAACACCTTTTATGTGTTAGGTAATGAATTTTCGGGCGATACAACATCTCCTGTGCGCGTGCACTCACCATACGGAGGGCAGGAGCATCTGAGGTTTGGAGATTTTACGCTGAACGGACAAAGCGTGCAGATACATGACGGAACAATCGTTAAAGCAGACGGCACGCAGGTCAGCGCGGTGCGGATTGGCGACAGTTTAAGAATAGACGTGAATTCCATAATGGGGTATCACGGTTATTTTGATGTGTTCAATGACGAAAAATTTAAGCCGAGCGGGTTAACGTTCAGCTCGTATGACCCAACAGTGGCTTCCGTTAACGGCAGCGGCGTTGTGACCCCCAAAAAAGCGGGCGTAACATATATTATGGTCAAAGACAGAGATGGACGCATGGCATCGTTCAGATTAAATGTATTGCCACAGAATGAGGCTTACATCGCATACCCGCAGATTGCGGCAGGCACGGGAGTAACTTATGCATTAAAAGCTGACGGAACAGTCTGGGCGTGGGGAGATAATACTCAATATTATTTGGTTAAAGAAAATAATAAACCGGTCTTAAAAACATACTATAACGGTAAACTCGGCACAGGAGGACAGTACGGTACAAGCTCGGTTCCTGTGCAGGTTATGAAGGACGCAAATACACCGCTCGATGGGATTATTGAAATTGCAGGCTCGGAGGGCTTTGGGTACGCGCTGGACAAAACGGGGCATGTATGGTCTTGGGGAAAAGGTATGTCAGCGGGGTTAGGTCGCGAATATACGGCGTATCCGGGTCTTGTTAAGAATGAGGATGATACAGGTTATCTCGGCGATACATCAAGGATTGTGCATATAGCTTCAAGTATAGTTTACCAAAACGATTATTATTGCTGGGGCGGCGCGTACGCCCTTAATGAAGACGGAGAGTTTTTTGGTTGGGGCTATTATATAGAGCCGATAAACAACAATACAAACACAATAGCGGCATTCGGGACTTTAGGTCAGGATTCTAACCGTCCGGTTAATTTCAGCAAAAATTATCCGGGATTTAAACACATAAAAAATATAGTAAGAGAATCCGAAAACCAGGTGGGGACGGTGCTTAAAAACGACGGCACGGTGTACCGCTGGGGCAAAAATGGAAACGCTTTGGGCGACACAAACGTTCAGAATAACTGGTACGCTTCTTCCATGCATAAAATTGGCGTTTATGATGAAAATGAGGATGAAAAATATATTATTGCAATAAATTCCTCATATGCTGGGGTCGGTGCGTTGACGCCGGACGGCGAATACTATATGTGGGGCAGAAACGACCGGTATCAGCTCGGCGAAAGCTATACCACCGGATGGCAGGGCGGCAGATGGGCAGTTGCAAGACCCACAAAAGTTGACGGCTTCTCGAAAGAAGCGAACGGAGTTATGCCTGTACTAGGTCAAAGCAACAACACATCGTTTATGCTTATGTCGAACGGACAGGTGAAAACTATGGGCGCGGCAGATGACTGGGCGTTAGGACAGGGTACAAGCGGCGCGTCAAACGGTGTGCCTGGAGTAGTGCAGATGAAAGATGGAAGCCCGCTTACAGATGCTATACAGATTGGTTATTCGAGTTCTTATTCACAAAATATCTTTGGCGCGTATTACACCACCGGTTACGCGGCAAAACGCGACGGTTCTTTGTGGAGCTGGGGTGCACAGGCAAGCGCGGCAGGCACAGGTAGCGATATGCTTTTGGGAGATGAAACAAAAGAGTATAGAGCGTATGCAGACAGAGTATTATCGCAGTACGGGGAGAACCATCTGGAGGTGTCCGGCGGCACGCTTTTGAGAGGAACAAACACATATCCCGTTACA
>CATJNN010000075.1 GCA_949742185.1 uncultured Clostridia bacterium
CTGATGGCTGACGCTGTGAATATCACGATTGAAATACAGGACGGCGGAAAAATCAAAGCAGAGCTTTATCCTAATGTTGCGCCGATTACGGTTGCGAATTTTGTTAAGCTTGCAAATGAACATTTTTACGACGGACTTATCTTTCACCGCGTTATAGAAGGATTTATGATACAGGGCGGAGGATATGATACAAACAACAAAACAAAAGAAGCGGCTTCAATAAAGGGCGAGTTCGCGTCTAACGGCGTGGAAAATAATTTAAAGCATACGCGCGGCGTTTTGTCTATGGCCCGCACAAGAGTTCCGGACTCAGCTTCAAGCCAATTCTTCATAATGCATAAAGACGCCGCGTCTTTAGACGGCGAGTATGCGGCGTTCGGTAAAGTGACCGAGGGAATGGACATAGTGGATAAGATCGCGGCTGTAAATACGGACAGAATTAACGGTATGGACGACTGGCCTGTTACGCCGCAGGTGATTAAAACAATCACTGTAGACGAATAACGGAGGGGAAATATATGGAGAATATTAATATTCAGATTGAAATGACGGACGGCAGAATTATGAAAGCCGAGCTTTATCCGGAAGTTGCGCCGATTACGGTTGAGAATTTTGTGAATTTGGTGAAAGGCAGCTTTTATGACGGACTTATCTTTCATCGGGTTATAGAAGGCTTTATGATACAGGGAGGCGGTTTTAACGAGCTGGGCGACCATGCGGATGCGCCGTCCATAAAGGGCGAGTTTGCCTCTAACGGTGTGGAGAATAATTTAAAGCATACCAGAGGCGTTCTGTCTATGGCGCGCACGATGATTAAGGATTCAGCTTCAAGCCAGTTCTTTATAATGCACCAGGATGCGCCGCATTTGGACGGCGAATATGCGGCGTTTGGCAAGATTATTGACGGTATGGATGTTGTGGACTCTATTGCCTCGGTACAGACTGATTTTCAGGATAAGCCGGTTAAGGCTCAGGTTATCAAATCAATAACGTTGATATAACATTAATGCTATTAAAAATGGTAATACATCCGCAGATGTATTACCATTTTTTATGACCAATATGGCGTTTGTTAAATGTTTATTATACTACGCTTTTCTTTTTCCATGCGCCTGAATAATATCTTATTACAGTAGCCGCGCATGCTGTTCCCCATGCAATAGGAGTGGCAATCCATATTCCTGTAGACGTTTTCAGCAGAGCGGCAAGCAAATATGCAAAAACTATGCGCACGCTAAGCTCAATAATTCCCGCAATCACGGAGAAATTCACATCGCCCGCTCCGCGTATAACATTAAGATAGCTTTGCATAACGCCGGCTATAATATACGCTATACATATAATTGCAAGGTATATGCTTCCCTGACGGACTGATTCGTCCGCATTGCCCAAAAATGTTTTCAGAAGCGGAACACGGAACGTTACAATTACAGCCGCAATAATAATACACATAACGACCATAACGGTTAAAGTTTTGCGAAGTCCCTGTTTTATTCGTTCAAAATTACCGCGTCCAATATTATGTCCGGTAAATACTGACAGTGCGGTTGCAAGCGACACAACGGGCTGTATTGCCATACTGTCAATTTTACATGACGCGGTAAACGCAGCCATGGTAGACGCGCCAAATGAATTTACAAGACTTTGGACGCTCATTCCGCCAAGTGAAATAAGCGAACTTTGAAGAGCGGTCGGAATGCCCAGTCTGAAAATTTGAGCGTTCATATATCGTCCGGCTTGTTTGGGCATATCTTCAAGATAGATATTGCGGCGGTGATATACTATGTATGAAAAACACAAAGCCGCTGATAATAGCTGAGCAATTACCGTCGCTAAAGCCGCGCCCGCTACGCCCATTCCAAAAATGCCGACGAACAGCAAGTCGCAGCCAATATTCACAAAGGATGAAATAATAAGCATGAACAGCGGCGTGCGGGAGTCTCCAACGCTTCTTAAAACTGCCGCGCAGGCATTATACGCCGCCATTCCTGTCACGCCGGCAAATTGCAGACGCAGATATAAAAGCGCGTCATGATAAATTTCATCCGGCGTTTGCATAAGACGAAGCGAGGGCGCGGAAACAGCAAGCCCGATTAATGTAATTGCCGCGGATAATATTGCTGTAATATATATTAGCGATGTTACCGCTTCGCGCATACGTTTATAATTTTCCGAGCCAAAGCACTGTGATATAATAATAGACGCGCCGTTTGTCAGTCCCATAAGAAATGAAATTAGAAACGATACCATATTTCCCGATGCGCCAACCGCCGCCAGCGCATCCGCGCCAATTAAGCGGCCGACAATCATAGCGTCGGCGACGTTATATATTTGCTGAAATATATTACCGATAAACATCGGAACGGCAAAGCCTATTATAAGACGCGCCGGATTTCCCTGAGTCATATTTTTAACCATATCTGCACCTCACTTTTTTAATAAAGCGATTATAGCATATTTTCAGGTAAATTCAACCCCTTTTTCAAATAATTTTATGTTTAAGGTTGATATTTAACACAAACTTTGATATAATGTAATCATCTTGAAATAGAAAGAAGGAGTTTTTGAAATGAAAATTGCATTGATTTGCGAAAACAGTCAGGCGGTTAAAAATGAGATTATTTTTTCTACATTGGAAAAGGTAGCTAAACCCCTTGGACATGAAGTATTTAATTATGGTATGTATTCTGCTGAAGATGCCGCTCAGCTTACTTATGTGCAGATTGGTATTCTGGCGGCAATTTTGCTTAACTCGGGCGCAGCGGATCTTGTTATAACAGGCTGCGGCACGGGCGAGGGCGCTTGTATCGCATGCAACGCTTTTCCGGGCGTATTCTGCGGTCACGTTGTTGACCCGACAGACGCATATCAGTTTACGCAGGTAAACAACGGTAACGCTATTGCGCTTCCGTTTGCTAAAGGCTGGGGCTGGGGCGCTGAGCTTAATCTTCAGTATGTTTTTGAAAAGCTGTTTGTTGAAGAATGGGGCGGCGGTTACCCGAAAGAACGCGCTATTCCTGAGCAGAGAAACGCTAAAATTCTCACAGAGGTTAAAAAGCTCACAACCCGCGATTTGTTAGATATTCTTCCGGACCTTGACAAAGACCTTGTTAAGGGCGCTGTTGCGGGAGCTAATTTCTCAGATTTGTTCTTTGCGAACTGCAAATGCGACAAAATTGCAGCATATGTGAAAACTTTGCTTGCATAAAAATGAAGACAATTTGGGGTATCAAACCACAAATTGTTTTGATGTTGTTTTACAACGCAAATAAAGCGATAAAAAATCTCCCTGTTTATTTCGGGGAGATTTTTAGATGTGTTATGAAATAATAACAAAATGACGTTTTGAATTTTATAAGAACTATAGGCTATATTAATTTTATAAAAGAAAAATATACCGGACTTGAAGTCCGGTATATTTTTCTTCAGGTTACTTGGGGGAATA